>NZ_RZTC01000101.1:0-20232 GCF_004023165.1 Mesorhizobium sp. M7A.F.Ca.MR.176.00.0.0
ACGACCGTCTTGCCGGAGCCGACATCGCCCTGCAGAAGCCGCAGCATGCGCTCGGGATCAGCGAGGTCGGCATTGATTTCGGCCAGCGCAAACTCCTGGCTCGATGTCAGCGAATAGGGCAGTGCAGCCCGCAGTTTTTCGACGATGCGGCCGTCGCCGACCAGGGGACGCCCGGACAGCCTGCGGACTTTTGCCCGCACCAGCGCCAGCGAGACCTGGCCCGCCAGCAACTCGTCATAGGCGAGCCGCCGCCAGGCGGCGCCGTCGATGGAGACGTCGATCGGGTCGGCCGGATTGTGGATGCGGGCGAGCGCATCGGCAAAGGCCGCAAAGGTGTGCCGGCGCATGAAGGCGCCATCCTGCCATTCGGGAAATTCAGGCACGCGCGCCAGCGCCTGGCCGATCGCCCGGCGCAGCACCTTGCCCGAGAGCCCGGCTGTCAGGGGGTAGACCGGTTCGACCAGCGGCAGGTTTTCCGCCTCGCTGGCCAGCGCAATATGGTCGGGGTGGACCATGCTCGGGCGGCCATTGAACCATTCCATGCGGCCCGAGACCACGACATGCTCGCCCTCGGGCATCGCCTTTTCGAGATAGGAAGCGTGAGCATGGAAGAAGGTCAGCGCGATCTCGCCGGTGTCGTCATGGGCGAAGACGCGGTAAGGCACCGACCTGTTGCCGCGCGGCGGCGGCTGGTGGCGGTCGATGCGCACCCCCAGCGTCACGATTTGGCCTTCCGCGGATCCTGCGATGCCCGGGCGGCTGCGCCGGTCGATGACGGTGTGCGGCAGCACGAACAGAAGGTCGCCCGCGCGGGCGGGGCGGTCACCCAGATCGGCCGGGACAACCTTCTCGATCAGCGCGCCGACTTTCGGTCCGACGCCTGCAAGCGACGTGATCGGTACAAACAAGGGATCGAGGATGGTCGGGCGCATGATGTCAGCTTATGTTGCGATGGCGGCAGCGCAAGGCTGACAGCCCCTTCTATCCACGCTATATGCGCCGCAGCAAGCAAGGATGCGGCACGATGACCGGAACGACGAGATCAAGCGAGGGGCTCGACGTCCGCCGCCGCAAGCTTCTGTTTCGCTCCTGGCATCGCGGCATGCGCGAGATGGACCTGATCCTCGGCACTTTCGCCGACGCTGAGATCGGCGCCTTGACGGCTGAGGAAATCGACCAATATGAGAGGCTCCTCGACATTCCCGATACCGAATTCCTGCCCATGGTCACCGGCGAACGCCCGGTGCCGGCCGATATCGATTGTGCCGTCCTGCAAAAGATCCTGGCTTTCCGCCATTCTCTGACATTCTGAACACAAGCAATTCCAGGAAAAGTGCAAAGCGCTTCCCCTAGTGAATTGCGATAAAACAAGACCGTGATTTCATGAGCCTCATTCCCACCATCGGTTTGCCGAAAGACCGCGCCGGCCAGTTCATCGTCGACGGCGTCGCCGATGGCTATGAAGCCTTTGCGCTGGTGCAGGCGGCACTCGAGATCGCGCCCGACAAGCCGGTTCTGTTCGTCGCGCGCGACGGTCAGCGCCTGCCGGCGATCGTTGAGGCGCTGTCTTTTGCTGCCCCCGGCCTGCCGGTGCTGCAACTACCAGCGTGGGATTGTCTGCCCTACGACCGCGTCTCGCCCGGTTCGGATGCTGCCGCCAAGCGCCTCGATGCGCTGACCGTCATGATCGCTCTGGCGAAGAAGCCGCACCGCGCCGTCATCCTCACCACCGCCAATGCGCTGCTGCAACGCATTCCGCCGGCGGATCTCGTCGAGGCACAGACGTTCCACGCCAGGCCCGGCAACCAGATCGACATGAACGTACTGGTGTCGCGGCTGGAAACGTCCGGTTTTGAGCGCGTGCCGACCGTGCGTGGCATCGGCGAGTTCGCAGTGCGCGGCGGCATTCTCGACCTGTTCGCGCCCGGCTGGACCGAAGCACTCAGGCTCGACTTCTTCGGCGACACGCTGGAATCGATCCGTGTGTTCGACGCCGCCACGCAGCGCACCACCGGTCAGCGCAAGTCGATGGCGCTGCAGGCGATGAGCGAAGTGGCGCTGACGCCCGAAACCATCAGCCGCTTCCGCCGCTCCTACATCGAAGCTTTTGGCGCGCCACAGCGCGACGATGGGCTCTATGCGGCGGTCAGCGAAGGGCGTCGCTTCGCCGGCATGGAGCACTGGCTGCCGTTCTTCTACGAACGGCTGGAGACGGTGTTCGACTATCTGCCTGACACGCCTGTCATCTTCGACCATCTGGCGCATGAGGCGCTGGCCGAGCGCCACACGCTGATCCTCGATCACTACGAGGCGCGCAAGAAGCAGGCGGACGGTGCCTTGAAGGACGCCGTGCCCTACAAGCCGGTCGCACCGGACCTGCTCTATCTCTCCCCGGAAAACCTGATTGCCTCGCTCGGGCCGCGTGAAGCGATCGACTTCACGCCATTCGACGCGCCCGAAGTTGGCGCCAAGAAGGTCTATCACGCCGGCTCACGCCACGGCCGCAGCTTCGTCGAGGAGCGCGCCGATCGGAACGCCAATGTGTTCGATGTCGTCGTCAAACACATCGCCGATGAGCGCGCGGCGCGCCGCCGCGTCGTCATCGCCGGCTGGACCGAAGGCTCGCTCGACCGGCTTGGCCAGATCCTAGCCGAACACCATCTCGGCAACCTCAAGCAGGTGGCGACGCTGGCGGAAGCCGAAAAGCTCGAACCCGGTCAGGCGGCCCTGGCCGTGCTGCCGCTCGAATCCGGCTTCGAGACCGAAAAACTGGTCGTTGTCGCCGAACAGGACATTTTGGGCGACCGGCTGATCCGGCGTTCGAAACGCAAGAAGCGTCCCTCGGACTTCATTGCCGAGGCCTCGGCGCTGTCGGCCGGCGACATTGTCGTCCATGCCGATCATGGCATTGGCCGTTTCATCGGCCTGCGTACCATCGAAGCGGTCGGCGCACCGCATGACTGCCTTGAAATCCACTATGCCGGTGACGACCGGCTGTTCCTGCCGGTGGAAAACATCGAGCTTCTGTCGCGCTACGGTTCTGACACAGCCGAGGCGACGCTGGACAAGCTTGGCGGCGGCGCCTGGCAGTCGCGCAAGGCGCGACTGAAGAAGCGCCTGCTCGACATGGCCGGGCAGCTGATCCGCATCGCCGCCGAACGGCAGATGCGCTCCGCACCGCCACTGGTGCCGGCAGAAGGCCTCTATGGCGAGTTCGCGGCCCGCTTCCCCTATGAGGAGACCGACGACCAGCAGACGGCCATCGATTCGGTGCGCGACGATCTTGCTGCCGGCAAGCCGATGGACCGGCTGATTTGCGGCGATGTCGGCTTCGGCAAGACCGAAGTGGCGCTGCGTGCCGCCTTCATCGCGGCGATGGAAGGCTTTCAGGTGGCAGTTGTGGTGCCGACGACATTGTTGTCGCGCCAGCATTTCAAGACCTTTTCGCAGCGTTTCTCCGGCCTGCCGATCCGTGTCGGCCAGGCGTCGCGGCTGGTCGGCGCCAAGGAACTGGCCGAGACCAAGAAAGGCATCGCCGAGGGCCAGGTCGACATCGTCATCGGCACGCACGCGCTGCTTGGTTCCGCGATCTCGTTCAAGAACCTTGGCCTGCTGATCATCGACGAGGAGCAGCACTTTGGCGTCAAGCACAAGGAGCGGCTGAAGGATTTGAAGACCGACGTGCACGTGCTGACGCTCTCGGCGACACCGATCCCGCGCACGCTGCAACTGGCGTTGACCGGGGTGCGCGAGCTGTCGCTGATCGCCACGCCGCCAGTCGACCGAATGGCGGTGCGCACCTTCATCTCGCCGTTCGATCCCCTGGTCATCCGCGAGACGCTGCTGCGCGAGCGATATCGCGGCGGCCATTCCTTCTATGTGGTGCCGCGCATCAGCGATCTCTCGGAAATCCATGATTTCCTGAAGGAATCCGTGCCGGAGTTGAAGGTGGCGGTGGCACATGGCCAGATGCCGCCGGGCGAACTCGACGATATCATGAATGCCTTCTACGACGGCCAGTACGACGTGCTGTTATCGACGACCATCGTCGAATCCGGTCTCGACATCCCGACCGCCAACACGCTGATCATCCATCGCGCCGACATGTTCGGCCTGTCGCAGCTTTACCAGTTACGCGGTCGCGTCGGTCGCTCGAAGGTGCGCGCCTATGCGTTGTTCACGCTGCCGGCCAACCGCAAGCTGACCGACACCGCCGAGCGCCGGCTGAAGGTGCTGCAATCGCTGGATACGCTGGGCGCCGGCTTCCAGCTCGCCAGCCACGACCTCGATATCAGGGGCGCCGGCAATCTTCTCGGCGAAGAGCAGTCCGGCCACATCAAGGAGGTCGGCTTCGAACTCTACCAGCAGATGCTGGAGGAAGCCGTTGCCGAGGTGAAGGATTCCGGCGAGGTCCAGGATGGCGGCTGGTCGCCGCAGATTGCCGTCGGCACGGCGGTGATGATCCCGGAAAGCTATGTTCCGGACCTGCAGCTCCGGCTGGCGCTCTACCGCAGGCTTGGCGATCTCGAAAACACCGAGGAAATCGACGCTTTCGGCGCCGAGCTGATCGACCGCTTCGGCCCGCTGCCGGACGAGGTCAAGCATCTGCTCAAGATCGTCTTCATCAAGGCGCTCTGCCGCAAGGCCAATGTCGAGAAGCTCGACGCCGGGCCGAAGGGCGTCGTCATCCATTTCCGCAAGCGCGAATTCTCCAACCCGGTCGGGCTCGTCCGGTTCATCGGCGAGCAGGGCTCGCTGGCCAAGATCCGGCCGGACCACAGCGTCGTCTTCGTGCGCGATTGGCCAACCCCCGAGAAGCGATTGGCGGGCTCGGCGGTCATCATGACCCAGTTGGCGCGGCTGGTGGAGAAGGCGGCGTAGCCGGCCCAGGCCATTCGCCAGCGCTTGAATTCCGGTCTAGAATAGGAAATCGGCTTCGTGTATGGAGCCGCCATCCCATATAGGGGCGGGAAATGGCAGGCGAGGGTGCTTGCCGGAAAGAGCGTTGGGTGCAGCGATGACGAAATGGTCGCCGAATTCGTGGAGAGCAAAGCCGATCAAGCAGGTTCCTGCCTATCCGGACCTTGCCGCGCTGAAGAACACGGAGGCCCAGCTCGCAACCTTTCCGCCGCTGGTTTTTGCCGGTGAGGCGCGCAAGCTGAAGAAGCAGCTCGCTTCTGTCGCCGCCGGTGACGCATTCCTCCTGCAGGGCGGCGATTGCGCCGAGAGCTTCGCCGAGCATGGCGCGGACAACATCCGCGACTTCTTCCGTGTCTTCCTGCAGATGTCCGTGGTGCTCACCTTCGCCGGCGCGCAGCCGGTGGTGAAGGTTGGGCGCGTTGCCGGCCAGTTCGCCAAGCCGCGTTCGTCCGACAACGAGACCAAGGGCGAGGTGACGCTGCCCAGCTATCGCGGCGACATCATCAACGGCATCGAATTCGACCCGAAGTCGCGCATTCCGGATCCCGCCCGCCAGGAGATGGCGTACCGCCAGTCGGCGGCGACGCTCAACCTTCTGCGCGCCTTCGCGCAAGGCGGCTATGCCAGCCTGGAGAACGTGCACCGCTGGATGCTCGGCTTCGTGTCCGACAGCCCGCAGGGCGAAAAATACGAGTCTCTCGCCAACCGCATCACCGAGACGATGGACTTCATGAAGGCCGTCGGCATCACTTCGGAAACCAACTACGCGCTGCGCGAGACGGATTTCTACACCAGCCATGAGGCGCTGCTGCTCGGCTACGAGGAGGCACTGACGCGTGTCGATTCGACCTCTGGCGACTGGTATGCCACCTCGGGCCACATGATCTGGATCGGCGACCGCACCCGCCAGCCCGATCATGCGCATGTCGAATATTGCCGTGGGATCAAGAACCCGCTCGGGCTGAAATGCGGTCCTTCGCTGACGCCGGACGGCTTGCTGGAGCTGATCGACCTGCTCAATCCCGAGAACGAGCCCGGCCGGCTGACGCTGATCGCCCGCTTCGGTTCCGACAAGGTCGCCGACCATCTGCCGAAGCTGGTTCGCGCGGTGCAGAAGGAAGGCCGCTCCGTGGTGTGGTCGTCGGACCCGATGCACGGCAACACGATCGAGGCCGCCGGCTACAAGACGCGGCCGTTCGACCGCATTCTCAAGGAGGTCCAGACCTTCTTCGAGGTGCACCGCGCCGAAGGCACGCATCCGGGCGGCATCCATGTCGAAATGACCGGCAAGAACGTCACCGAATGCACCGGTGGCGCGCGCGCCATCACCGCCGAGGAATTGCAGGACCGCTACCACACCCATTGCGATCCGCGCCTTAACGCCGACCAGGCGATCGAACTGGCCTTCCTGGTCTCGGATCTGTTGAAGAAGAGCCACCCGGTGCAGCACAAGCAGGCGGTCAACGGCTAAGCGTGTTTCGGCTTGAACGTTGATAAAAAGAGCGCTGGAGAAATCCGGCGCTTTTCTTTTGGTTGATTCAGTGCCCGCGTTCCCAGCGCAAGTCGGCTAGACGGGGATCGGCAAAGGCGGTTCTGGCAAATTCGATCCGTTTTTCCGGAAATTCGCAGATCGCCTGCACGCCGAACGCGCCGAGGCGGATCCGCCAGGTCTGCGGCTCCATCGGCTTGGCCTTGGCAAAGCCGCGGCAGGTCAGCAGCGCAATGTTGGCGCCCTTGGGGTCACGTGCCGAGCGGTAGCGGATCGCCTCCAGCCCGGCTTCGCGGGCGGTATCGGCAATGGCTTGGCAAGCGGCATAGTCGGTCGGATGTGCCCATGCAGCGGCGTCACGATCGAGCGGCGGCCGGGTGAGATCGATTGCTCCAGCGCATTTGATTGCGGCGGCAAAGGCCGTGTATTCGGCGGCGTCGCTTGGCCATGGTGTTCCGGGCGACTCGGCAAAGAACAGCAGCCGGTAGAAGGCCATTTCGGCAACCGCGGTCATCATGGTCTCGGCCGCATAGTAGACGCCCTTGGTCCTGCCGGCGCGGCGGAAACGCGAACCGTGCGGATAGACCGAGCCGTAGCGAAAGGGCGTCGCCAGGAGATAGTGGAGATGGCGGCATTCAATTGGGATTTGCGGCTTGGTTTCCTCGATCAGGTCTTCGAGCATCGCCTGCTCGTCGAGCGTGTCGACGATTTTCAGCGTCGAGACATGGTGCTGCGCTTCGACCATGCGCCAGTATTTGCCGTCGATGCCGACGGTCTCAGACGAGAGCGCGTCGGGAGTCCAGATAGGCAATGACATCGACGAGCCCGGTGATGGTGAGGATTTTTTCAAGCGGAGCGGCGTCGAACGCCGCGTTGACGTTCTTCAGCCATGCCCGGGCGACGACCGCGTCGCCGCCGACAATGGCATCGAGCGAGCGGAACAGCCTGACGAACAGCACGGCAAGCTCGAATGGCTTGGTGCCGCGCTCGAGCAGGAATTCGTCCCTGCGCATGCGCGAAACCGTGGCCTCCGAAACACCGATCACCGAGGCCAGCATCCTGGCGGTGATGTCCAGCAGATCGGCCGCGCGCAGCGTGGCCTTGGTCAGCACTGCGTTTTCGGCTGTCTTGGCAGCGGTTTGAGGTTGCATCGCGGCCCTTCCTATTTCTGTGGAAAATATAGGCCACAAAAATTCATATGGAAAGGGGCGGATGCAAAACAATCCGCCGAAGCGATCGACGGAAGAAGCTCAGTCCTTCTTGTAGAGCAGCCAGCTCTTGCCGGCCCGGCCTGCCATCGTCGAGTGCTTGGTGACCCGGTTGCGGCCGCTGACCTTGGAGCGATAGAGCGCCCGGTCGGCCTTGGTGTAGAGATCTTCGGGTCCTTCGGCTTCGGAAGCCATGCAGATACCCATCGAGACGGTGACGGTGCCGTAATTCGCGCCGGTCTGGCTGCTGGTGAACGGCGTCTGCTCGATCAGGGCACGAATACGCTCTGCGACGTCATAGGTGGCGTCCTCGCTGGCGCCCTCGATGATCAGCGCGAACTCCTCGCCGCCGGTGCGGGCAACGAACATGTCGCCGCGAATGCTGGTCTGGAAAATATCGGCGATGCTCTGGATGATCTTGTCGCCGACCGGATGGCCATAGCGGTCGTTGATATCCTTGAAGCGGTCGATGTCGACAAGAACCAGGGCGTTGAACAGGATACCCCTGTTGCTGTTGTAGATCCTGGTGATCTCCTTGTCGAAGGCGCGCCGATTCCAGATATGCGTCAACGGATCGGTGTCGGCCAGCCGCTTGTACTCCTCAAGCTTCGACTTGACGCTTTCGAGTTCGGCCGTCTTGTCGCTGAGCGTCGAGGCCACCTGCCGGCCGTGATCGATCGTCGAATTGGTGGCAACCGCCATGGCGTTGGCGATCTTCTGCAGGAGATCCTGGGAGAGAAGGCTGCGGCCGCTGAGGCCGCTCGATGTCTCATCGAGGATCCTGCCGTATTTCTCGATGTGGCTGCGCTCGCTCCGCAGCAGCGAAGCAACCTCCTCGAGCTCCCTGGCAATGACGTCTCTGGCATGCTCGACTATGCCAGGGCCATGGTTGTGGGCAAAGAAAGTGCGCCCGATCTGATCCAGTTCATCCTGTGTCGGCCGGCTGGTCAGCGAAACGACGGCCAGGCTGAGTTCACGATTGGTGCCGCTCAGGGCCTCATAGAAGATCTCGTAATTGCGCGGCAGGCCGAGCACGCCCAATTGGCGCATTGTCGCGACAACAGTGGCTGCGATGTCGGTGCTTCGTTCGGTCGGGACAGCTGCCGGCTGCATCTTGGTTCTTCCCCTCGGATCCTCCGCGGAATTCGCGGTTTCCCTTTGTCGCCGAGCCCTGGGGAATGCGACCGACGCTTCGAACAACTTGCGAAGGGATGCGTCCCCACCCACGGCCTTCGCTTGCAGGTGACCATAAATGCGCCGTCGCTAAAGTTTCCTTAACTGGCAGAGGTTCAGCGGGTTTTCTCTGTCTGCGGGCTGTAAAAGCCTTAGTCCGTGCATCCAACAGTTGGAAACAACGCCGGTGCGGCGGCTTGAATTCGCGATTCGCACATCGCACTCTTGAAAATGAAACCGAATTTCGGATTCTCCACGCCAGCACATGTCGCATTTGCTTGCGTGCTTGCGCGGCAAAGCTGGAATCCTAAGCCATGCCCGGCACTTTTCTTCAAGGAGGATCGACGTGAGTGATGGTCACCAGGGATCGTGTCTGTGCGGAGCCGTCCGCTTCAGAACGAACGGGGCGCTGCGTGGCGTCGTCTATTGCCATTGCTCGCAATGCCGCAAGCAGAGCGGACATTTCTATGCCGCGACCAATGTTGCCAACGCCGACATCGTGATCGAGGGCACGGAAAGTATCACCTGGTACGAAGCCTCTACCTTCGCCAGGCGTGGGTTCTGCAAGGCATGCGGATCGGTGCTGTTCTGGAAGCCGCGAGACCAGGACTACGTTTCGGTCATGGCGGGATCGTTCGACAAGCCGACAGGTCTTGAGGGGGAATGCCATACCTTCGTCGGTGATAAGGGCGACTATTATTCGATCGACGACGGGCTGCCACAGTTTGAAAAGTCGACACCGTCCATACCGGTTGCTGAATGAATCTTGGACAAGTCACCTTATTCCATTGATCTGGCCAGCCATTGCATTATCCCGTGCCGGTGATTCGCAAAGGGGTTTGGCATGCAGCGGCTGATCGATGCTTATTTCAATTCGGTGCGGGCGTTTCGCAAGCTGGCCACCAGCGAGAAGGCTTTCCAGCAGGAGCTGATGCTGCTGGCGCTTGCCTTGCCGCTCGGCTGGTTCGTTTCGATCTCGTGGCGCGGTTATGCCTTGCTGATCGGCGCGGTGCTGCTCCTGATCATGGTCGAAGTGCTGAACACCGGCATCGAGGCGGCATGCGACGCTTTCAGCCGCGAGTTCAATGTCGATATCCAGTTGGCCAAGGATTGCGGTTCGCTGGCGGTGCTGATTTCGGTGCTCATCGTCGCCGGCGTCTGGGGCATCGCCATTATCGAGCGGATCACCGGGCTACCGATCTAGCCTTTCGATGCCTATATGCCAGTCACCAAAGGAGACTGTCATGGCCAGGGCCGCCAATTTTCTGCGTCTCGAACGCGTGGGCCTGCCGGATGATCTGCGCTGGCTGGCCGAGAAATATCCCGTGAAAACTGGCAGGACCATGCCAACATCCACGGCATCGCCAATATGTGGCTGCAGCGGCACGACATGTTCCGCGAACTTGGCGGCATGCTGGCCAACGGCATCGGCGACTACCGTGAGGGACGGCTGACGGCGCCTGATTTCGCGCGCTGGTTCGCGCCCCGCCTCAATCATTTTCTAGGCAACCTCGACGGTCACCACAACGTCGAGGATTATCAATATTTTCCGGTCTTCGCCAAGGCCGAGCCCCGTTTGAAGCACGGCTTCGAGATTCTCGATGCCGACCATCACACCATCCATGAAGGGCTGGAGCGTAATGCCGAGGCGGCCAATGCGTTCATCAAGACGCTTCAGGAGAGCGAAGACAGACAGCGCTTCGCCGCCGACGCCTATGCCGACGAAAACAGCCGGCTGATCGCCATGCTGACAAGGCATCTTGCCGACGAGGAAGACCTGATCATCCCGCTTATCCTCGATCGGGGGGATCAGGCGCTCGGCGTGGATTGACGATCAGCCCTCCCTGGCGCGTTCCTTGCTGGCGATGTGACGGGCGACGAGCCATGCCAGAACGGCCACGGTCAAGCCGATGCCAAGCCCGATCAGCAACCGTTCGTTATGCATCAACGCCTGGCCGATGACGTGCTCGGCGCCAAGTCCAAAGGCATAACCGATCGTGCCGAACAGTACCGCCCAGACCGCCGATGAAAGCGCGTTGAGGATGACGAAGCGCGGCGCGGCGATGTTGGAAAGCCCGGCTGCAATGCCGCCGACGAGGCGCATGCCGTAGATATAGCGGTTGGACAGCACGAAAATGTCGGGATGGGTGTTGAGCAGCCGAAAGGCGCGGCGGAAGCCGGGCCGTTTGCGCAATCTGACGACATAGGGATGGTCGGCGAAGCTTCGTCCGAGGATGAAGAAGAAAATATCGCCGACGAAGGCGCCGAGCGCGGCCGCAAGAACCGCGTGCCACAGGACGAAGACCTGCTGGTGGGCGAAGAAACCGCCAAGAATGGCGGCACTTTCGCCCTCCGCGACACAGCCGATAAAGACCGCGAGCAGCCCGTATTGTTCGATGAAATGATGGATCGCGTCGGTCATGAAGCCGACTGCTGCGAAGACAGCCTTTCGTCGATCCGCTTGATCATTTCGGTCAGTTGCACGATCTCGTCGCGTATACCGAGGATCTGGCCGTGGCGCAGTTCATCCAGCTTTTCATGCAGCGCCATGATCTCGATCTCGGCTTTCAGGTTGACCTCGTAATCGTGGGCGGCGTCGATGCGGTCGCGTTCGGTCTGGCGGTTCTGCGCCATCATGATCACCGGCGCCTGCAAGGCGGCGACCATCGACAGAACGAGATTGAGGAAGATGAAGGGGTAGGGATCGAAGGCGTCACGCGACAGCAGCCAGACATTGGCTGATGTCCACAGGATCAGAAAGGCGATGAAGGTCAGGATGAAGGACCATGACCCACCGATGCGGGCGATCGTGTCGGCGAGCCGGTCGCCGAAGGTCTGGTGGAAGGCGACGGCCTTGTTGGTGTCGCGCGAGATGGTGGTGCGTTCGAGCGTCGATTGCAGCACCCGGCTTTCGAGATGGCTGAGGCCGTCCGGCCGCCGCTTGAGCCAGCGGTTCGCCAGGTCGTCGATCGTCTTGTTCATGGCCATCTCCAGGGTCTTTGGCTTGCCGTAAGAGGTAGAGGCTGCCGGCTCACACGGGAAGTGTTAGATTGATTCCAGTTGCCGAGGGACCAATGGCCGATTTCAAGAAAATTCGCGCACGCGCCGCAAAACGCAAGGGCGGCGAAGAGGAACTGACGTCGCTGCTGGGTCCGGCGCCTGACAATGCCGCCGTGGCTGACATCGCCGATGACCGCATTCTCTCTGTTATGGCCGAACGCGTCTTCGCCGCCGGTTTCGTCTGGCGCGTCATCGAGCAGAAATGGCCGGGCTTCGAGGAGGCGTTTCTGCGCTTCGAGCCGAAGCGGCTGTTGTTCCAGCCCGATGATTTCTGGCACGATCTGACGGCCGACCAGCGCATCGTGCGCAACCCGCAGAAGATCAGATCCGTGCGCGACAACGCCGCCTTCGTCGAGCGCGTGTCGAAGGAATATGGCGGCTTCGGCCAATTCCTTGCAAACTGGCCGGCGGACGACCAGGTCGGGCTGATGGCCTGGCTCGGCAAGCATGGCAGCCGGTTGGGCGGCAATACGGGCCAGTATTTCCTGCGCTGGCTGGGTTGGGATGCGTTCGTCATCTCGGGCGATATGGCCGCGGCGTTGCGCGACGCCGGCCTCGACATCGCCGAAAGCCCGACTTCGAAGAAGGACCTGGAAAAGATCCAGAGGCAAATCAACCAATGGGCAGCGGAGACGCATCTGCCGCGCCGGCATATTTCACGCATCCTGGCGATGTCGATCGGCGAGAATCATTCGCCGCAAGCGTTGCGCGAATATATGGGCGACGACTGAGACCCGGCTCGTCTCGCCACGATTGAAGTAGGTCGATCGGTCCGTACACGATTGACCTACGTCATTCGGTCCGAATTGGTCCAAACGAACGCCATTGCCCGGGCAATTTTGCCGCGCTAAGTCAGCAGGCATGACCAAGAAGCTCGACATCCTGCGCATCGCCGTCGCCCAGCTCAATCCGACTGTCGGCGACATATCAGGCAATCTCGCCAAGGCCCGCGAGGCGAGGGCGGATGCCGCACGCCAAGGCGCCGATCTCGTGCTCTATACCGAGCTTTTCCTCGCCGGCTACCCGCCGGAGGATCTGGTGCTGAAGCCGGCCTTTTTGAAAGCCTGCGAAAAGGCGGCACAGGACTTTGCCGCCGACACCGCGGATGGCGGTCCCGGCGTCATCATCGGCACGCCGTTGAAGCGCAAGAGCGGCACGCACAATTCGATCGTCTTCGCCGATGGCGGCAAGATCATCGCCGAACGCTACAAGCTCGATCTGCCGAACTACGGCGAGTTCGACGAGAAGCGCGTCTTCCAGGCTGGACCCGAGATCCAGGGGCCGGTCAATTTCCGCGGCGTGCGCATCGGAGTTCCGATCTGCGAGGACATCTGGGGCGACGTCGATATCTGCGAGTCGCTGGCCGAAAGCGGGGCGGAAATCCTGCTGGTGCCGAACGGCTCGCCCTATTATCGCGCCAAGATCGATGTCCGCCACCAGGTCGTCATCCGCCAGGTCATCGAATGCGGGCTGCCGATGATCTATGCCAACCAGCTTGGCGGGCAGGACGAGTTGATCTTCGACGGCGCGTCGTTTGCCATTGGCGCCGACAAGACGCTTGCCTTCCAGATGAGCCAGTTCGAGGAAGCGGTCGACATCACCACCTGGAAGAGACAAGGGGATCACTGGATCTGCTCGGAAGGGCCGATGTCGAAAATCCCGGACCGGGAGGAGGCCGACTATCGCGCCTGCATGTTGGGCCTGCGCGACTACGTCAACAAGAACGGCTTCAAGAATGTGGTGCTTGGTCTGTCCGGCGGCATCGATTCGGCGATCTGCGCGGCGCTCGCCGTCGATGCGCTCGGCGAGGAACGCCTGCGCGCCGTCATGATGCCCTATCGCTACACCTCGAAGGACTCGCTGAAGGATGCCGAGGATTGCGCCCGGGCGCTCGGCTGCCGCTACGACATCGTGCCGATCTTCGGGCCGGTCGAAGGGTTTCTGCACGCGCTGACGCAGATGTTCGAAGGCACCAAGGAAGGCATCACCGAGGAGAATTTGCAGAGCCGGGCGCGCGGCACCATCCTGATGGCGATCTCCAACAAGTTCGGCTCGATGGTCGTCACCACGGGCAACAAGAGCGAGATGTCGGTCGGCTACGCAACCCTCTATGGCGACATGAATGGCGGCTTCAATCCGATCAAGGACCTTTACAAGATGCAGGTCTACGCGCTGTCGCGCTGGCGCAACAGCCACGTGCCGCCGGGCGCGCTCGGGCCCTCGGGCGAGGTGATCCCGAAAAACATCATCGACAAGGCGCCATCGGCGGAATTGCGCGAGAACCAGACCGACCAGGATTCGCTGCCCCCCTATCCGGTGCTGGACGACATCCTCGAATGCCTGGTGGAAAATGAGATGGGTGTCGACGACATCGTCGCGCGCGGCCATGACCGGGCGACGGTGACGCGCATCGAGCACCTGCTCTACATCGCAGAATACAAGCGGCGGCAGGCGGCGCCGGGCGTGAAGATCACCAAAAAGAATTTTGGCCGCGACCGCCGCTATCCCATCACCAACCGGTTCAGGGATCGCAGCTAGGTACCGAAAGCGCGCGCGGCGGTGCGGTCGGAGACAGCCATGCCCGATTGTGAGATCAGCTTCGACATGTCACGGATCGATTTCCGCGCGACATCGGGCCTGTTGATGGCAAGCTATTGGGGCGCCGGACGCACTGACGAAGTCCATCGCCGCGCCTTTGCCAATTCGCTTTGCGTCGGCGCTTATGTCGATGGCAGGCAAGTCGGCTTCGGCCGCGCGATCACCGACCGCACGGTGTTCGCCTATCTCGCCGACATCATCATCTGGCCCGGGCATCGCGGGCAAGGCATAGGCAGCCGGCTCGTCCAGGCCCTTATCGATCATCCTGAAGTCAGGACTGTTTTCCACTGGAGCCTGTCGACCAGCGACGCACACGGCGTCTATGAGAAGCTTGGGTTCAAGCCATCGACCGATGGCCGCTACATGCGCTTGGATCGCATTCCTGAATGAGGCGCGCGGCTTGCTCCGTTGTTGCAAAATAATCGCAGTGGTTGGACCAGATACACTTTTGGCGTGAACTCGTCTTGGCGATACATCGGAGCGTCTCTATAAGGACACCTCCGCAATTGTCTTGCGGGAGGTCCGAATGGCAGTATTTCACATGGTAATGCGAGGCCGCGAAGCCTAGGTCTCATCCGGCGCTCCGCGAAGGTTTCCCCTTCGTGCCGATGCCGGACCGAGCACAGGCTTATGCCGATGCCGATCGCCGCCCGATTTGGGCGATACGCCAAATATGCCACTCCGCTTCCGGGCACTCATTGGCTCCTTGCGCGGCTTCTTCAATTTTCGACCTACTGGGATCGGGCTCGTTTGTGCCCGAATGACATCATGGCTCGTTTCAAGATCGATTTGCGCGCGAGCGCCTTTCGCAGCGTTCTTGGCTTCACGCTCACTCATTGGCGGCGTCAGCCCTGGCGGCTCTCGCTCATCATGGGCAGCTTCCTGCTGTCGACGCTGGCCGATGTGCTGACGCCGCTCTACTCCGGCCGGCTGGTCGACGCCGTCGCCAGCAGCGCCGGCGCTGACGCCTGCCTGGAATGCCGCGATGACGGCGTTCTCGATGTTGATGGCGCTGGCGCTGGCCGGCGTCGTGTTGCGCAACCTGGCGTTCATGGGAATCGTCGAGCTGACGTTGAAGATGATGGCCGACATCGCCGCCGATGCTTTCCATCGCGTCCAGCGCTTTTCCACCGACTGGCATGCCAACAGCTTTGCCGGCTCGACGGTGCGCAAGGTGACGCGCGGCATGTGGGCTCTCGACCTGCTCAACGACACCATCCTCATCGCGCTGCTGCCGTCAATCGTCATGCTGGTCGGCTCGACATTGCTGCTTGGCTGGTTCTGGCCGTTGATGGGGGCGGTCGTTGCTGCCGGTTCGGTGCTGTTCATCACGGTGACGGCGCTGCTGTCACTTGGCTATGTCGCGCCGGCGGCAAGGCTCGCCAACACCTGGGATACCCGCCTCGGCGGCTCGCTGGCCGACGCGGTCAGCTGCAACGCCGTGGTCAAGGGCTTTGGCGCCGAGGAGCGCGAAGAACGCCGACTGGCCAAGGTCGTCGCCAAATGGCGTGCGCGCACACGGCGCACCTGGGTGCGCGGCACCATCAACGGCACCACGCAAGGGGTGCTGCTGCTGGTCATGCGCGCCACGGTGATCGGCCTGGCGCTGATGCTGTGGTCGTGGGGGCAGGCGAGCGCCGGCGACGTTGCCTTCGTGCTGACCTCGCTCTTCGTGCTGCAGGGCTATCTCAGGGATATCGGCACGCATATCCGCAATCTGCAGCGCTCCATCAACGATATGGAAGAGCTGGTCGATTTCCAGTCCGAACCGCTCGGCATCGAGGACCGGCCCGGTGCCAAGCCGATCCGGATCACCGAAGGACGGATCAGCTTTGACAACGTCACCTTTCACTATGGCCATCACCGATCGGCGCTTTACCGCGACTTTTCGGTCGATATCGCGCCGGGTGAGCGCGTCGGGCTGGTCGGCCATTCGGGGTCGGGCAAGACGACCTTCGTCAAGCTTATCCAGCGGCTCTATGATGTGAATGCGGGGAAAATACTGGTCGACGGCCAGGACATCTCGCAGGTGGCGCAAGCCTCGCTACGCGGGCAGATCGCCATCGTTCAGCAGGAGCCCATCCTGTTCCACCGGTCGCTGGCCGAAAACATCGCCTATGCCAGGCCGAGTGCGACGCAAGATGAGATCGAGCATGCCGCGAAGCTGGCGAGCGCGCATGACTTCATCACCAACCTGCCGAAGGGCTATGGTACGCTGGTCGGCGAACGCGGCGTGAAACTGTCGGGCGGCGAGCGTCAGCGCGTGGCGATCGCACGCGCCTTCCTTGCCGATGCGCGCATCCTGATCCTCGACGAGGCGACATCGAGCCTCGATTCGGAATCGGAGGTGCTGATCCAGCAGGCGATGGAGCGGCTGATGGTCGGCCGCACGACGCTGGTCATCGCGCACCGGCTTTCGACGGTGAGGGCGCTGGACCGGCTGCTGGTCTTCGATCGCGGCAACATCGTCGAGGAAGGCTCGCATGATGAACTGATCCGGCTGAAAGGCGGCATCTACCGCCGCCTGTTCGAGCGCCAGGCATTGGAACTGACCAAGGGACTTGTGAGCTGAATTGAGGCGGCCTCCAGCTTCGGCCGGAGGCCGCCTCTGTCCGGCACGGTCAGCCCAGCGGGCTGGAGCAGGGCATGCGATCGCAAGGCCGCGGCCAACCCGCCGATCAGCGCAGTGATGCTGGCCGACTTGATTTGCCTGTGAAGCCCTGTCCGGATAGTAAGTCTTGAGACCTCTGTTCATCATACTGACCGAGATACGTTGTTTCTACCATTGGTTGATATATATCCGATGGAGGGCAACCCACGGACGTTCTTCACGATGCATCTTTCTGCAAATGCCGAGGAGAAGTTGGCTGCGCCGTCAGTGCTGGAATCTCAGCATGGCTCGGTTCGGCCGCTGGCTGCCGAAGATCTCGAGCGCGTCGCCGCACTCTTCCTGACGAAGTTTCGCCGACGGCGCCGTCACCTCCTCGATCGCGCGATCGCCGAGACGGCCGCGTATATGAGAGAGATTTATCTCGACCCTGCCGGCCACTCCGGTGAAAGCAACGCTCTTGTCCAGATCAACCGGCAGGGTCGTCTGGGTGGATTCCTCGGCGTTCTGAAAGCCCGCTACGAGCTCAATGGAGCGCCATTGAATGCGGCGATCATCGGGCCGCTCATGGCCGACCCCGGCGCCGATGACGGCTCGGCCGGACCCCAATTGCTGCGTGCCTTGCATCAAGGCGAATTCGATCTGCAGCTGACCGATTCGGCCAACCGGACATCCTTGGCCTTCGCGCGCCCGATGAAGTACCAACTCCTTCCTGTGCATTGTCTGGGATGGACATATGTTTTCCGGCCGGCGGCGATGGCCGCCTCCGCACTGCACCGTAAATGGCCTGGCCTGCCTCGCCTTGTACTCGATCCATGCGCAAGAGCATTCGATGCTCTCGCGAAGAAAAGGTTCGAGCCGCCGGTCCTCCATTCATCGTCGCATCGCACCCATCGTGAGCCGATCGATGCCGTTCAATTTGCCGAGAAGCTGCCGACCCTCCTGTCTGGTTACGCTCTTCGGCCGAGTTGGAAGGATGGGGAACTTGCACGGCTGCTTGCGCTGGCGGCCGAGAAGCGGGCCGACGGCCCCCTTCATTTCGGTGGGACCTACGACGAAACGGGCAACATGCTCGGTTGTTATGCCTTCTATGGTCAAGCCGGCGGCGTGGCGAACCTGTTGCAGATCCAGGCATCCGGATTGCACTGGGGCGCGACGCTGGATGCGCTTGTCGCCGCCGCATGGGAGATGGGCTGCGTGGGCATCACCGGACAGACGCAGACCAAATTCATACCTCAACTCTTTGGCTACAAGAATGTCTTCTTCCGCTATGCCGGTGGAACAATGGTCCGCTCGCGGATCGCCGAGGTCACGGAAGCGGTCCGCTCCGGCGACATCTTTATCGGTGGATTGGTGGGCGACCGCTGGACCCGCCTCAGTTCCGATGATTTCGGCCGCTGATCGCCTTCAAGCGCTACAACTTGGGTTAATGGGTTCCTTCGGAGCCTTCGCCGACGCGTTGGCTGACGGAGCATCAAACGAAAAACCCGCCTGTGCGGCGGGTCGCTGGCGCAAATCAGCACCATAGCCAAATATGTACCATAGCTGAGGGCACCGAGTCAAGAAAAAATTCCTATCGTGAAAAGCTGCCGGCACAAAATGGGCACCGCCGGCCTGGGCGCAGTCGGAGGCGTCCACCGTCCGGTCTTTTCATTCCAGCCGCCATGTTCTATGTCTGCCGGCCAGCGCGGGGGCGCATCTTGTCAACCACAAAAGCATCCGGTACGCCCCGTTCATGACAGTTACCGTTCGTTTCGCCCCGTCGCCGACCGGCCGCATTCATATCGGCAATGCGCGCACGGCGCTGTTCAACTGGCTGTTTGCCATGAACAACAAGGGCCGATTCATCCAGCGCTTCGACGACACCGACATTGCGCGCTCGAAGCAGGAGTTTTCCGACGCCATCCTCTACGACCTGCATTGGTTGGGCATTTTTCCCGACGCCACCGAGTACCAGTCGCGGCGCTTCGAAGTCTATGACGCGGCGGTCGAGAGGCTGAAGACGGCAGGCGTTCTCTATGCCTGCTATGAAACGCCGGAGGAACTCGATCTCAGGCGCAAGGTGCGCCGCACGCGCGGCCTGCCGCCGGTCTATGGCCGGGAGGCGCTGACGCTGACGCACGAGCAGATCGCCGAGTACCAGGCCGATGGCCGCCAGCCGCACTGGCGTTTTCTCCTCCCCAATTTCTCAGGCGATCCACAACAGCCGGAACGCACCGAAATCCACTGGAACGACCTGGTGCGCGGCGAGGAAACCGTCGATCTGGCTTCGCTTTCCGATCCGGTCCTGGTGCGCGAGGACGGCACTTATCTCTACACACTGCCTTCTGTCGTCGACGACATCGAGATGGGCGTCAGCCATGTCATCCGCGGCGACGACCACGTCACCAACACCGGCGTGCAGATCGCCCTGTTCCAGGCGCTGGCTGCCGAGCCGCCAGTGTTCGGCCACCATAATCTCCTGACCACCGCATCGGGCGAGGGCTTGTCGAAGCGCACCGGCGCGCTCTCGATTGAAAGCCTGCGCGAGGACGGCATCGAGCCGATGGCCGTCGCATCATTGGCCGTCCTGGTAGGCACTTCGGAGAATGTCGCGGCGGTGCCGACGATGGGCGAACTCGCCGAACGCTTCGATCCGGCGGCGACATCGAAATCCGCCGCCAAGTTCGATCCGGACGAGCTGTTCGTGCTCAACCGGTCGCTGCTGCACCACATGCCGTTCGCCGAGGCACAAGACCGTCTGATCGTGCTCGGCGTCTCTGGCGAGCAGGCCGAACCGTTCTGGCTGGCGGTGCGCGGCAATCTCGACAGGCTGGCCGATGCGGTCAACTGGTGGCGTATCCTGCGCGACGGACCGCAGGAGAAGCCGGAATTTTCCGATGACGATCGCGATTTCCTTCGACAGGCCTTCGATCTGCTGCCGGAGGAACCTTGGAGCGCGACGATCTGGAAGGACTGGACGGGCAAGATCAGGGAAGCGACCGGCCGCAAGGGCAAGGCGTTGTTCATGCCGCTCAGAGCAGCCCTTACCGGACTGCCTTCGGGGCCGGAGCTTGCAGATCTATTGCCGCTGATGGGTCGGGAAGGAACGTTGGCCCGACGACCCTGACCTTGCGCTGTTCCGGCGGCAGCGCGGACACCGGCGACGTCACCGGCTTGGCGGAAACCCGCTTGAT
>NZ_RZTC01000101.1:20242-24092 GCF_004023165.1 Mesorhizobium sp. M7A.F.Ca.MR.176.00.0.0
CCGCTTGATCGCCTCGCGGTCGAGCCCGCCTTCCTGATTGGCCAGCGTTTCGGGATCGGCACCTGGATCCGGTTTGGAGATCGGCACCGGAATGAACGGTGCGGAGTCCGTCTCGGGTTGCAACTGTTCCGGATTCGGCGGGTTGCCGGCGATGATCTGAAAACCCTGCGCGGCGGCGTTGCAGCCGCAAGCCGGCGGCCGCGACATATCGGGCTGCTTGTAGAGATAGGCGGTCGGCAATTCGCTGTAGGGTCGGCCGGTGACGGATGACGTCATCGAGGCCGAATCGTCGTCCATGCCGCGCGAATAGAAAACCTGCATCTCGGTGCCGGGGCAGCTCGATTCGCAATTCTTCTGGTCACGTTCGAAATCGCCTGCCGAGGCTGAGTTCGACATCGGGAAGAAGTAGCCGTCGCAGGTGCGCACACAGGAAGTGTGGAACTCACCGCCGACGCTCGGAAAATCGGGTATGCCGGGCTGGTTGAGCACACGGCGGACATTGCGCTCCTCGCCGGGATCGTCGGGCTGGTTGGGCTCATCAAGCATATCGAGCTGCTGGCTGTTGCCGCCAAAAAGCTGATCGAACAGGTTTGCGCTGCCGCCCTCGCGGTTGGCTTCCTGCAAAGGCGCCCGCCGAGGCGCAACGGCGTCGTCGCGGCAGCCATTGGCGTCAAGCGCCGCCAGGATGCGTCCGCGGTCGCGGCGCGAGCCGCCGCCGGCCAGCCGCTCGCGCTTGTTCTGCAAGGCGTCGAGATTGGCATTCATGCGATCGATGGTGGCGTTTAGCCCGGCGCATTGATTGAGGTTGCGGCCAAACAGCGAAAAGCCGCACCCGGCCCGGCTCGCTTGGCCGCGGGCTTTCGAAATCTGCTCATGCTGCCTGGCAATTGCGGAATCGTATTTCCGGATCAGCGCCGGATCGCCACCGCCGCCGCGCGAGGACGCGGCAAGATCGGCTTCCAGCTGGCGGCAGACCCGCGAGGCGGCCTGTGGCTCGGCCACCCCCCAGGTTGCGGACAACAGCAGGCCAAGCAGCACGGCAGCATGCGCCTGCTTCCACCCTCCGCTTGCCATCC
The DNA here is from genome assembly GCF_004023165.1 of Mesorhizobium sp. M7A.F.Ca.MR.176.00.0.0. Classification (NCBI taxonomy): domain Bacteria; kingdom Pseudomonadati; phylum Pseudomonadota; class Alphaproteobacteria; order Hyphomicrobiales; family Phyllobacteriaceae; genus Mesorhizobium; species Mesorhizobium sp. M7A.F.Ca.MR.176.00.0.0. The sequence continues at coordinate 21,319 of NZ_RZTC01000101.1, forward strand.
GCCCAAACTCCGCCTGCCAAATCCGACTGTTAGCCCGCAATGCTACCGTGTTCGCGGTTAACTGCAGTTTACCGCGAAATCCGTGTTCAGCCCAGATTGACGACCGCCTGTGCCTTGTGGGCGGCTTCCACGACGGCAAGCGCCGTCATGTTGACGACGCCGCGCGAGGTGACCGACGGCGTCAATATATGCGCCGGCATGTCCGTGCCGAGCAGGATCGGCCCGACGTGCAGCGCATCCATCATGGTCCTGAGCGCAGTCAGCGTGATGTTGGCCGAATCGAGGTTGGGGAACACCAGCAGATTGGCTTCGCCCTTCAGCCGTGAATGCGGATAGACGCGCTGGCGCAGATGCTCCGACAGAGCGGAATCGGCGTGCATCTCGCCATCGCATTCCAGCTCTGGGGCAATGCGCGCCAGGATCGCCGCCGCTTGCCGCATCTTCAGGGCACTGGGCGAATCGCGCGAGCCGAAATCCGAATGCGAGAGCAGCGCTGCCTTCGGCTCGATGCCGAAGCGCTGGATTTCTTCCGCCGCCAGCACCGTCATCTCAGCGATTTCTTCCGCCGTCGGGTCGACGGAGACATGCGTGTCGGTCAGGAAGATGATGCCGCGCTGCGAGATCAGCATCGAGAGCGTCGACAGGTCGCGATCCTTGACGCCGGTGCGCGGGCCGATGATCAAGGTGACGTTGCGCAGATGCCGCTCGAAGCGCCCTTCAAGGCCGCAGACCATGGCGTCGGCATCGCCGCGTTTCAGCGCAAGCGCTGCGATCACCGTGTTGTCGGTGCGGACCATGGTGCGCGCGGCTTCCGTCGTGACGCCACGCCGGCCGGCGAGTTCGATCAAAAGGTCGACATAGTGGCGGTAGCGCGGATCGTCTTCCGGGTTGATCAGGCCGAAATCGACACCGGGCTTGATGCGCAAGCCGTAGCGTTTCAGGCGCACTTCGATGACGTGCGGCCGGCCGATCAGGATCGGCTCGGCGATGCCTTCTTCGAGCACCACCTGGGCGGCGCGCAGCACGCGCTCATCCTCGCCGTCTGCATAGATGACGCGCTTGGCGCTCGATGCCTTGGCGGACGAGAACACCGGCTTCATCACCAGGCCGGAGCGGAAGACGAAGCGGTTCAGCTTGTCGATATAGGCGGCGAAATCGGTGATCGGCCGCGTCGCGACACCGGTGTCGCAGGCCGCCTTGGCGACCGCGGGCGCTATGCGCAGGATCAGGCGTGGATCGAAGGGCGAAGGGATCAGGAATTCAGGGCCGAAGATCGGCGTCTCGCCGGAATAGGCGCGGGCAGCGACATCTGAAGGTTCCTCGCGGGCAAGGGCTGCGATGGCGCGGACCGCCGCCATCTTCATCTCCTCGTTGATAGCGCTGGCACCACAGTCGAGCGCGCCGCGGAAGATGTAAGGAAAACACAGTACGTTGTTGACCTGATTGGGAAAATCGGACCTGCCTGTGCAGATCATCGCATCGGGACGCGCCGCACGCGCCGTTTCCGGCATGATCTCGGGATTGGGGTTGGCCAGCGCCAGGATCAGCGGTTTTGGCGCCATGTGCTCAAGCAGTTCCGGCTTCAGCACGCCTGCCGCCGAGAGGCCGAGGAAGACATCTGCGCCCGATATGACGTCGGCCAGCGTGCGCGCCTCGGTGTCCTTCACATAAGGGTCTTTCCAGCGGTCCATCTCGTCGGTCCGCCCTTTGTAGGCAACGCCGAAACGGTCGGTGACCCAGATGTTTTCGACTTTGGCGCCGAGCGAGACCAGCAGGTTGAGGCAGGCAAGGGCGGCAGCCCCGGCGCCGGAGGTGACTATCTTGATGTCCGATATGGTTTTTCCGGCGAATTCCAGCCCGTTGAGCACGGCGGCAGCGACGATGATGGCGGTGCCGTGCTGGTCGTCGTGGAATACCGGTATGCCCATGCGGGCCTTCAGCTGTTCCTCGACCTCGAAGCATTCCGGCGCCTTGATGTCCTCGAGATTGATGCCGCCGAAGGTCGGCTCGAGCGCCGAGATCGTCTCGACCATGCGCTCGATACCGGGCGCGTCGATCTCTATGTCGAAGACATCGATGCCGGCGAACTTCTTGAACAGGACGGCCTTGCCTTCCATCACCGGCTTGGAGGCCAGCGGGCCGATATTGCCGAGGCCGAGCACCGCCGACCCGTTGGTCACGACACCGACCAGATTGGCGCGCGCGGTGTAGTCGGCGGCGGTCGCCGGATCGTCGCGGATTTCCAGGCAAGGGGCGGCGACGCCAGGCGAATAGGCGAGCGCGAGGTCGCGCTGATTGCCGAGCGGCTTGGTCGCCTGTATCTCGAGCTTTCCCGGCCTTGGGTGCTTGTGGAAGTAGAGGGCGGCTTCGTCGAGGTCCGAACGTGCCGTCTTTTTGCTCTCGCCTTCCATGCGGCCGCTCCCTCGAAATCTGGCTGAGATTCCCTTTTAGCATGCAGCCGTGGTTTTTCGCGACGCTAATTGACGCGCCGGCAGCTTTACCCGGCGGCGCGTAGAAAGTTGCTAATGATCAAATGCTTATGCCGATTCTCTAACGGACGGCTCCTACAGTTTCACGGACAAGTTGATCAAAAGGCGCTGACGTAGAGACCACCATCGACCGGTATGTTCTGCCCGGTCAGATAGCCCGCATGGACCGAGCACAGGAAGGCGCAGATCTGACCGAATTCTTCCGGCGTGCCGAGCCGCTTGGCCGGAACGTCGGCGCTGATGCGGGTCTTGCGCGCGGCTGCGGCCTTAGGGCTTTCGACGCTG
>NZ_RZTC01000102.1:0-23326 GCF_004023165.1 Mesorhizobium sp. M7A.F.Ca.MR.176.00.0.0
AGCCAGGAGTTCGACCCCGCCTCTCTCGACCTTCCGGCGCTGATCGAGTGCAGGGCGGACGTTCCGACCTACAACGACTTTGCCCTGTGGCTGTCCAGCGCACCGGGTGCCGTTGAAACGCTTGGCTGGACGGAGGTTGCCTCGGGCAATCCGTTTCTCAGCCAATACGAACTGCCGGCCAAAATCCGCGTGTTCAACCGCGAGACGGGATCGATCGTGTTTACCGCTGCGGGGCCGATGGCCGTGCTCGACGGCGTTGCCGCGCCGGAGCTTGCCAAAGAACTCAACGTCATGGCCGTTTTTTCCACGCCGCAAAAATTCCTTGGCGAGAAGGTCGTTGTCCACAGTACCGAAGAGTCGGAAGGATTGACCTTCTCCACGGACGTCAAGCTTAACGTCTCGACCGTCGAGTCCCACCCCGGCAAGACCCTGGCCGGCTGCTCCTACACGCTCGAAATCAAATAAAAACCCGGCATTCGCGCCGGGTTTTCGATCAAGTCAGAAATGGCGTCAATCGCCGTCGATCGCCGTGGCAATGCGGGCGATGGCCTGCTGATAGACGCTCGCGGAATTCCAGCCGGCAATCGCGCCCATATTCGCACTCGCGCTCGCGCCCGCCCGCCAGCCATGGCCCTTGAGGAAGTTGGCGGTGGAAGCCAGCGCCGTGCCCTTGTCGCGCAGGTTTCCGCCGCCGACGCCATATTTCAGGACGTTTCCTGGCAGGAACTGCGTGTGTCCGATCTCGCCATGCGCGGCGCCAACCGACGAGGCTGACAACGCCCCGCGATCAACCAGCTTCAGGGCTGCGATGGCATGCGGGTAGAAGAACCCCGGGCGGCGGCAATCATAGGCAAGCGTCAAAATGGCAGAGACGGTGTTCTGGTTGCCCATGGCCGAACCGAAGCCGGTTTCCATACCCCAGATGGCGAGCAACACGCCCGGCGACACGCCGTAATTCGCTTCGATCTTGGCGAACAGCGCCGCATTCGACTTTTTCAGCGACCGGCCCTTGGAAATAATCGCCGCGCCGCCGCGCCGCCGCATGAAATCGTCCACCGAGCCGCTGAAAGCCTTGTGAATGCCGCGGTCGACGGAGATCGTCTTAGTCGCGTAGTTCGCCCCGGCCAGAGCGGCCAGCCCCTTGGCGCCTACACCTTCCGACCTAGCCTGCGCGGCAAAATCCTGCTTCCAGGCCTCGAAGCCGGCGCCGGTCTTGCCGCAGCTGGCCGCTGCCTGTGCGCCCGTCGCCAGCGCAAGCACCGCCACCACGGCCGCTGCAAACATCTTTCCCTTGGCAAGAATTGCCATGTTGATCTCCTGGTTGCCTGAATCACGTCCCAATTGCGAACTTGCCAGCGAAACGCGCACTTGTCACTGTCACCGCTGCAATGCTGGCGAATGCCGTGGAATTTGCCTAGGATCAAGTGATTATTGTGGCAAGGGGGCTGCATGCAAGACGTTGATGTCGTCATCATCGGTGCCGGCTCGGCGGGTCTTGCCGCCGCCAGGACCCTGCAGGCCGCGGGGCTTTCCTTCACGCTGCTCGAAGCGATGGACCGAATCGGCGGGCGAGCCTGGACCAGCGACCAGCATTTCGGCGTGCCTTTCGACATCGGCTGCGCCTGGCTGCATGCCGCCGACCGCAATCCCTATTTTCCCGAAGCCCAGGCGGCAGGCTGGACGTTGCATCATCACGACATGAACGTTGATCATCTCTACTACCGCGAGCGCAAGGCGAGCGAAGCGGAAGAAGCCGACATGAAGGCCGCCGACGCAAAGCTGTTCGAACTGCTGGCCAGGCATGAAGTGAAGGACGGAGATGACGATCGTCTTTCGGCGCTTTTGGCAAAAGGCCATGCGCCGCGCGCCGCCGCCACCTTCGCCGGGCCGATGGATTTCGGCGCCGACGAGGACGAGATCTCGATCCTGGACTTCCGGGCCGCTGCCGATCTCGACCCGAACTACTTCAGCAAGGAGGGCCTTGGCGCGCTGGTGGCGCGTTTCGGCGCCGGCGTGCCGGTCGAACTGTCGACGCCGGTGCGCAAGGTCCTGTGGGACGTGCCCGGCGTCGCCTGCGTCACCGATCGCGGCACCGTCCGCGCCAAAGCGGTGATCGTGACCGCTTCGCCGGCGGTGCTCGCCTTCGAGGAGATCGCGTTCTCGCCGGCCCTGCCCGACACGCATTTCGGCGCCTTCTTCGACCTGCCGATGGGCATGCTGACCAAATTGCCAGTCGAAATATCGGGCACCAGGCTCGGGCTGCAGCCCTTCGACGACCTGCTGATCGAACGGATGGCCAGGCACGACATCTACTTCCTCTGCTTCCCGTTCGACCTTGACTTGATGGTCGGCTTCGTCGGCGGCGATTTCGCCTGGGAAATGTCGGCGGCCGGCGAGGCGGCCGGCATCGACTTCGTCGTCGACCGGCTGTGTGGCATCTTCGGCGGCGATACGCGCAAGCATGTCGGACGCGCAATGATGACCAATTGGGGCGGCGAGCGCTTCGTGCGCGGCGCATATGCCGCGGCCCGCCCCGGCCGTTCACTGGCGCGCGCCGCACTCATGCAGCCGGTGGCCGACAAGATCTTCTTTGCCGGCGAGCATCTGGCCGGCTCGCTGGTCCAGACCTGCGGCGGCGCGCGGCTGTCGGGCGAAGCGGTGGCAAGAGAGGTTGTCGCCCAGCTTGCGGCCAAATAGCTTCAGGCAATGTGGAACACCGCGCGGCTGTTCGCGTTGGGCACGGGCCGCCGTGAACATTTGTGTCACCTCCGGTGAATTGAGACCGACATGAAACTCTTCGACTGTCCGCATTGCGGCCATCGCATCTATTTCGAGAACGCCCAGTGCCTGAACTGCGGGAACCCCGTGCTCTACGATCCCGAGCACGCCTGTTTTGCGCTGGCGGGCGTCGATGGCGTCTTCCAGTGCACCAACGCCGATGAATGCGCCTGCAACTGGATGGCGGAACCGGGTCACGCTTTTTGCCGCGCTTGCGTGCTGAACCAGCTGATCCCGGATCTCTCCGTCGACGGCAACCGCCGCCGCTGGATCCGTGTCGAAGCGGCGAAGAAGCGCGCCATCTACTCGCTGCTGGCCTTCGGGCTGCCGGTGGCGCCCAAGCAGAACCCGGCCGACGAGATCGGCCTGGCATTCGACTTCCTCGCCGATCCGATCGGCGGCGGCCCCGGCGGCGAGCGGATTCTTACGGGCCACGACAATGGCCTGATCACGCTCAACGTCGCCGAGGCGGATTCGGCCGAGCGCGAGAAGCGGCGCGTCGAGATGGGCGAGAACTACCGCACCTTGCTCGGTCATTTCCGCCACGAGCTCGGGCACTATTACTGGGACCGCCTCATCCGCGACGATCCGCACAGGCTCGAAGCTTTCCGCGCACTGTTCGGCGACGACCGCGCCGATTACGAACAGGCGCTGAAGGCCTATTATGCCAATGGTGCGCCGCCCGACTGGCAGCAAGGCCACATCTCGGCCTATGCGACCTCGCATCCATGGGAGGACTGGGCCGAGACCTGGGCTCATCACCTGCACATCACCGACACGCTGGAAATGGTGCACGCGCTGAACTTTCCGCTCGGCCGGCTGGAGACGGTGGAGGCCAACGACTTGCCGCGCGGCGACACAGGCGGCGGGTTGCAGGCCGCACCCTCGGAGCCGGCGACCGCGCCCGAGCCTTTCGAAAAGATCCTTCCCCGCTGGCTGGTGCTGTCGGAAGCCTCCAATTCGATCAACCGCTGCATGGGCCTGCCCGACCTCTACCCCTTTGTCATTTCGGACGTCACGGCACGGAAATTGGAATTCGTTCACGAACTTCTGACCGATTTGCCTGGAGAACACGGAACAAATCGTGAGTTGGCGCAGGCGCTTTAGCGGGAACGCATGAGCTGCTGCCCCGTTTTCGCTGGCGAGGGACCATGAAAACGGAGAGAAACCATGAAATCCCTGTTGTTTCCTGCGGTAGCCGGAATGCTGACCGTGATGTCAGGCGCCGCGTTTGCCGATACCGCCGTCTCAGCCGTCACCGATCTTAACGTGCGCGCCGGACCCGGCCCGCAATATCCCGTGATCGGCGTGCTCGCCGCCGGCCAGTCGGCAACGCTCAATGGCTGCATCGAAAACAGCAAATGGTGCACCATAGCCGAGGCCGGCGGCCAGGGCTGGGTCTATTCCGACTATGTCACGGCCGATATCGGCGGCAGCCGCGTGGTGCTGACGGAACGGCGCTCCAGCGTTGCTGTCGTCTCGCCGCCGGAGGACATCGGCAACTACTCGACCGATTATACCGGCGCGATCATCGCCAGCGATCCGGTCGTGGATGACTTCCCGCCGCCTCCGGCTGAAATCCGCACCTATGTCGACACGCATCGCCTCGATCCCATCTATCTCGAAGGCGAAGTGGTGACCGGCGCGACCCTGCCCGACACCGTCGAGCTACGCGAGATTCCGGACTACAATTACCGCTATGTCTATGTGAACGGCCAGCGGGCGCTGATCGATCCGCAGACCCGGCGCATCATGTACGTCGTTCGCTGACGACAATCGGCACAAGCGGCCGCTGCGACTGCAGCGGCCGCCAGCAGGCGGCGCCGCCGCGCGGCGCTCTGGCCTAGTCCTTTGCGGAAAACCATTCCGATTTTCCCGGCCATCGGTTAGTCAAATAGGCGATGACTTTGGCAAGGGAGCCCGCGTGACCATCGATCCGTCCGCCTTCGAGCGTTACAGGCACTCGCCGAACGCCAGGACGACCTTACCGCGCCTGTTGCTCGGAACGGGCATCGTGGTCCTTTTTTGGGCAGCAACCACCGTGGCCGTGCTGGTCGGCGGTACCTATGCCTTCATCGCCTGGCAGGCGACCCCATCATCCGGCATTCAGGGCTTCCTCGCTTCGCCCCTCGGCATCCTCACCGCGCTCGTCTCGTTCGCCGGCATCTGGATCGGCCTGTGGGTCGCGATGCGCTGGGTGCATGGCGAGAAGCTGTCGGCGCTGCTCGGCAACAGCCGACGAGTTTCATGGCCCGACTTCCTCAAAGGGCTGATCGCGGTGCTGATCACGTCGTTCATATCCGAGGTCCTGCTCTATCTGCTGCAGCCGCAGATCACGCGTGGCCCGATCGGCCTGTCGTCCTGGCTGCTGTTTGCGATCCCAATCGCCGCGCTCACTTTGCTGCAGACATCCTCTGAAGAGGTGCTGTTTCGCGGCTATCTGCTGCGCGGTCTCGCCAACCGGTTCACGAGCCCGTTCGTCTGGGCCCTGCCGCCGGCCCTGCTGTTCACCTCGCTGCATTGGAGCGCGAGTTCGTCGCCAGCCATCAATGCTTGCGTGCTGGCTTCGATCGCCGCTTTTGCGCTGCTGCTGACGCTTGTCGTCTACGCAACCGGCAATCTCGGCGCCGCCCTGGGTGCTCATCTCGGCAACAACCTGACCGGGTTTCTCTTGATCTCGCATCAGGAAAGCTACAATTCCTTCGCCCTGTTCAACGCCAAGCCGCTCGAAGGGCCGGGCTGGGCGACGTCGGATGCGGTTCTCATCGCCTTCATCGGCATCGCCTGCAGCATGCTGACCATCGTGCTGCTTCTACATCCGCGTTCGCCGCTCAAGCTCGCCGCCGAATTTCCATAGTCGAGCCGGGAAATCCGTCTAGGCTGTTGCGGACTGTGAACTATTCTTCACATATGGATTGACACATCAAGCCTGTGAACTATAGTTCACAGATGGTCGAGGTTCGCCAAACCACCGACTTTCGCGACTGGCTCAACAGCCTGAGGGATAAGCGGGCCGCCGAAAAGATCGCGATCCGCATCGCCCGCGTCCAGTCCGGCCTCATCGGAGACGTGAAGTATTTCGATGGCATCGGCGAACTTCGGTTGGACGTTGGCCCTGGATACCGCCTCTATTTCATCAAGCGCGGCAACGAAATCATTATCCTGCTTTGCGGCGGCGACAAGTCCAGCCAGGGCCGCGACATCAAAAAGGCCATTCAGATGGCCAGGGAGCTATGATCATGGCAATCGAAACCGTTCCGTTTGATCCCGCCGAGCATCTTGGCAGCGCCGAAGGGCAGGCCGAGCTGCTGGCCGACGCCTTTGCGACCGGCGACCCTGGCTATATAGCAAACGCGCTCGGCATTGTTGCTCGTGCGCGCGGCATGACCGCTGTTGCAAAGGAAGCAGGCGTCACTCGTGAAGCTCTTTACAAAGCACTGAGGCCAGACGGTGACCCGCGCCTTTCGACGCTACTGGGTGTCACAAAGGCGCTCGGGGTGAAGATCACAGCCGAGCCGTCTAGTTAATCAGGGTTTCCAAAGACCCCTCGCGCGCAGAATTGCTTGCCCAATTCGCATGCCGGCAACCACTGCCGTGGCTGCCGCACGCCCTGCAATCCGGTCTTCGTCTTGACTCCGTGTCCGATTTCCTGTCTACACGCCTCGAATTCCGCGACGAGTATCCCTCCGAGCAAGCCGACCAGGACGCCGAAACCTCTTTGAGGTGAAGTGCTGTAAATCGATCCTGGAGGCCAACACCCGGCAGCGCTGAGCGCCCCCGGGTGCTTTTTGGTTTTGGCTTTTGGTTGGACACTGGGCGCGAACGCATTACCTCTCGGGCATCATCCGGATGCCAGGGAAAAGGAAAACGAATGTTTGAATCGCTACAGGAACGTCTTGGTTCGATCCTGAACGGCCTGACCGGCCGCGGCGCGCTGTCGGAGGCTGATGTCTCGGCGGCGCTGCGCGAGGTGCGCCGGGCGCTGCTCGAAGCAGACGTGGCGCTGGAAGTGGTGCGCTCCTTCACCGACAAGGTGCGCGAGAAGGCCGTCGGCGCTGCCGTGGTCAAGTCGATCAAGCCCGGCCAGATGGTCGTCAAGATCGTCCATGACGAACTGGTCGACATGCTCGGCGCCGAAGGCGTCGCGATCGATCTCAATGCCCCGGCGCCGATCGTCATCATGATGGTCGGCCTGCAGGGTTCCGGCAAGACGACCACTTCGGCCAAGATCGCCAAGCGTCTTTCCGAGCGTCAGAACAAGAAGGTCCTGATGGCCTCGCTCGACACGCGGCGCCCCGCCGCGCAGGAGCAGCTTCGCCAGCTCGGCGAACAGGTCAAGGTTGCCACGCTGCCGATCATCGACGGCCAGTCGCCGGTCGACATCGCCCGCCGCGCCGTGCAGGCGGCCAAGCTCGGCGGCCACGACATCGTCATCCTCGACACCGCCGGCCGCACCCATATCGACGAGCCGCTGATGGTCGAGATGGCCGACATCAAGAAGGTGTCGAGCCCGCACGAAATCCTGCTGGTCGCCGATTCGCTGACCGGCCAGGACGCCGTCAACCTGGCCAAGAGCTTCGACGAGCGCGTCGGCATCACCGGCCTCGTCCTGACCCGCATGGACGGCGATGGCCGTGGCGGTGCGGCTCTTTCGATGCGCGCCGTCACCGGCAAGCCGATCAAGCTGATCGGCACTGGCGAAAAGATGGACGGGCTGGAGGAATTCCACCCCAAGCGCATCGCCGACCGCATCCTCGGCATGGGCGACATTGTCTCGCTCGTCGAAAAGGCCGCCGAGAACATCGACGCCGAACAGGCGGCGGCGATGGCCAAGAAGATGCAGTCGGGCAAGTTCGACCTGAACGATCTCGCCGGTCAGCTTCAGCAGATGTCGAAGATGGGCGGCATGGGCGGCATCATGGGCATGATGCCCGGCATGGGCAAGATGAAGGACCAGATGGCCGCCGCCGGTCTCGACGACAAGATGTTCGGCCGCCAGCTCGCCATCATCTCGTCGATGACCAAGGCCGAGCGCGCCAATCCCGATTTGCTCAAGCATTCGCGCAAGAAGCGCATCGCCGCCGGTTCCGGCACCGACGCGGCCGAAATCAACAAGCTGCTCAAGATGCATCGCGGCATGGCCGACATGATGAAGGCGATGGGCGGCAAGGGCAAAGGCGGCGGCCTGATGCGCGGCATGATGGGCGGCCTCGCCTCCAAGATGGGCCTCGGCGGCATGATGCCCGGCGGTATGGGCGGCATGATGGGCGGCGGCATGCCGGACCTGTCGAAGATGGACCCCAAGCAGCTCGAGGCCTTGCAGAAGCAGGCACAGGCAGCCGGCCTTGGCGGCGGCATGAAAGGCCTTCCCGGCGGCGGTGGCCTGCCCAGCGGCATGCCAGGTCTGCCCGGCGGCATGAAACTCCCCGGGCTTCCCGGCCTCGGCGGTGGCGGGCTGCCCGGCCTTGGCAAGAAGAAGTGAGGACGCCATGAACGAAGAGAAGGACATGGCCGACGCCCGCGCTCTCCTGGCCGATTACCGCGCCTCGATCGACAACATCGACGCGGCCCTCATCCACATGCTGGCCGAGCGCTTCCGCTGCACCAAGGCGGTCGGTGTGCTGAAGGCGACGCATGGCCTGCCCCCGGCCGACCCGGCACGCGAGCAGCAGCAGATCGCCCGGCTTCGCCAGCTGGCGAAGGATGCCCATCTCGACCCGGATTTCGCGGAAAAATTCCTCAACTTCGTCGTCCGCGAAGTGATCCGCCACCACGAACAGATCGCCGCTTCCAACGGCGTGATGAAAGCCGGCTGAGAAACCAGCCACCAACCGACCAACCAAATCAGCCTTTTTAGGAGAAAATAAATGCCCTTGAAGATCCGACTGGCCCGTGCGGGCTCGAAGAAACGTCCTTACTACCACGTCGTCATTGCCGACGCCCGTTCGCCGCGTGACGGCCGGTTCATCGAGTCGATCGGCTCGTGGAACCCGCTGCTGCCCAAGGACGGCGAACGCGTCAAGGTCGACGCCGACCGCGTCAAGCATTGGCTGGCGCATGGCGCCCAGCCGACCGACCGCGTGCTGCGCTTCCTCGACGAGGCCGGCCTCGTCAAGCGCGACGCCCGTTCCAACCCGAAGAAGGCCGAGCCGGGCAAGAAGGCGCAGGAACGCGCTGCCCTTCTGAAGAAGGCGCAGGAAGATGCCGCTGCTGCTGTTGCGGCCGCCGCCGCTGCACCGGCCGAGGCGGAAGCCGCCACCGCCGAATAATTGCTCTATTCGCATCCAGGAAAACGGCGGGCATGGCCCGCCGTTTTGCTGTCCGGTTCTGTCTGTAAGAGCTGCCGATCAATAACCGTCCGGGCAGCGGTCGACGTAGACGCGGCCACGGCGATCACGGTAGCGGCATTCGCCACGCTCGCTCGCCCGGCCGATCAGCGCACCGGCAACGGCGCCGACAGCACCACCGACGACGGCGCCTTCAACCGGATCGCCGGCGACCGCCGCACCGACGGCAGCACCACCGAGACCGCCTACGGCCGCGCCTTTTTCCGTTTGCGAACAAGCGGCGAGCGGCACCAGCAGCGCCATCAAAAGCATCGTTTTCTTCATCGTCGTTCCTCTCCGATAGGAGCCGCCTCCGCCGCCAGGCGAATCTCTAACTCGCAACTCGGCGATTCGATCCCTGAGACATTGCCCGGCAAGGGGTTCAGGCTTTCAGCGGAAAGCGATGCTTCGATCTGGATCTAACGGCTGAACGGGATCAGCGCGCGGACGCGGGCATCGCGCAGATACAGGCCGCCCCACAGGATAATGCCGAGATAGACGCCGAACAGAATGTGCGAGAACAGCGGGCTGTCGACACGGACATTCGTGGCGATGGCGCCGCCCATATAGGCGGTGAGCAGGATGGCGCCGAGCACCGAGGTGCGCGGCAGTGCATAGAGAGCGGTCGAGATCAGGCCGATGACGCCCAGCATGCGCGCGACATTGGCATCGGCCGGCCAGCCGAGCGGCACCATCGTCTGGGTGACAACATCGAGCGGCGGCAGCTTGATGACGCCATCGAAAATCATGAACAGCACGATGACGCCGCTGAGCGCGCGGCCGGTCCATAAAGCGCCCGGCGAGACGGGCGCGATTTCGGAAATGCTCATGGTGGTCCCTCCTAGTGGTTCGAGCCCTTTTCGCTGGGGTCGAACCAAGGACGTGGCATGGGGCTGCGATCCGACAGAGGTCCGGATTGTTTTAGGCCCGCGCGCCTTCGCCTAGGAAAAATAGAACTTTTCCGCCGGCATCATCTTCGGCGGGGTCTCGCCCAGCGCTTCGAATACCGAGATCTCGCAGACACGGCAGAGGCCGTCGAGTGCAAGGTCGTTGGCCTCGGTGCCGAACGGATCCTCGAGCTCTTCCGACAGCGCGTCGAGGCCGAAGAAGGTGTAGGCGATCAACGCCGTGAACAGCGGCGTCGCCCAACCGGTGGTCGAGATCAGGCCAATCGGCAGCAGCAGGCAGACGATGTAGGCCGTGCGATGCACCAGCAGCGTGTAGGCGAAAGGTAACGGCGTACCGGCGATCCGCTCGCAGCCGGCCTGGATGGCGGCGATCGACGCGAGCCTCTCATCGAGGATACGAAAGCCGATCGAGTCGACGTCGCCCGCCCGGCGTTGCGCATTGGCACGCCGGCCCATGCGCCTGACCATCTCATCTGCCGGATTGGAAAAGGCTGCGGCCTTGTCCGCCTCGGCGTCGATGAAGGCGCGGGCATCCTTCATGCTGTCGATCTTGCGCAACTGCCCGCGCAGGAAATGACAGAAGGCGAGCGCTTCCATCAGCAAGGCGCGCTGCTCGGTCTGGTCCGGGATGAGGCTGGTGGTGGCGCGGGCCAGGTTGCGCATTTCGAAGACCAGCGCGCCCCACAGCTTGCGCGCCTCCCACCAACGGTCGTAGGCGGCATTGTTGCGGAACGAGAGATAGATCGACAATGTCACGCCGACCAGGCCGAAAGGCGTGATGTTGAAGATGCTGAAATCAAGCTGGAACCGGCGCGCCACGGCCAGGATGATCGCGGAATAAAGCGCGAAGCCCAATATCTGCGGCAGGATGCGTGGCACGACTGAACCGCGCATGATGAAGAACAGCTTCAGGAATGTGGGGCGCGGGCGAACGATCATCGAAGGCCTTTCACGGACCGGCATCGGCCCTCAGCTCCTCTATTGTGCGATGCGACAGGTCCGCAAGCCCAGCCGCCAGCGACATCGCCATGTCGTCCTTGCAGCGCCTGGACTATCGGCACGCGCCGGTCGCGGATATTGAAGAGTACCTGGGCTGCGGCCCATTTCTGCAGGCGAGAGAAAACGAATGACCGGCGAGACCGATCTGAAGACACTGCTGGCATCGATGACGCCGGAGCTGCTGGCCGGCACCTATGTCTTCGCCACGCTGGCGCCCGGCGTCGCTCAGCCGGAAGGCCTCGAACCGGTGATGATCTTTCGTGAGCGCGAGGGCGTGACGCTGATCGTAGACGAGGAGAAGGCCATCGCTGCGGCACTGACCGCGTCATTCCGCTGCCGGATGGTCACGCTGAACATCCATTCGTCGCTGGAGGCCGTCGGCTTCCTCGCCGCCATCACCGCGCGGCTCGCCGCCGCCGGCATGGGCGTCAATCCCGTCTCGGCCTTCTACCACGACCATCTGTTCGTCCCGGCCGACAGGGCGGAGGAAGCACTGGAGCTGTTGGTCGGGTTGGCGGCTGAGAATCGAAGCTGAGACTGGTGCTGCCCCTCATCCCCCTGCCGGGATCCTCTCCCCGTGAACGGGGAGAAGGGAGCTAACGGCCAAAGGCCGAGCCCGCGACCGCGGGCCGCCGATCGTTCGGCGCCCCCGCGGAGGGCCCGCCGCGGCAGCGGCGATACGGCCCGTGAGCGAAAACTAAGCCGCCTTCTTCTTCGGCTGGATCAGGCCGCGCTCGACCAGCAGCTCGGCGATCTGCACCGCGTTGAGTGCGGCGCCCTTGCGCAGATTGTCGGAGACGATCCACATCGACAGGCCATTGTCGATGGTCGAATCCTCGCGGATGCGCGAGATGAAGGTGGCGTCCTCGCCGGCCGATTCCAGCGGCGTGATGTAGCCGCCGTCCTCGCGCTTGTCCAAGACCTGGCAGCCTGGGGCTTCACGCAGGATATCCCGCGCCTCGTCGGCGGTGATCGGCTTTTCGAACTCGATGTTGACCGCTTCCGAATGGCCGATGAACACCGGCACGCGCACGCAGGTCGCCGTCAGCTTGATCTTGGGGTCGAGCATCTTCTTGGTCTCGGCGACCATCTTCCACTCTTCCTTGGTGGAGCCGTCGTCGAGGAACACGTCGATGTGCGGGATGACGTTGAAGGCGATGCGCTTGGTGAACTTCTTGACCTCGACGCCATCGGCGACGAAGACCGCGCGGGTCTGCGTGAACAGCTCGTCCATGCCTTCCTTGCCGGCGCCGGATACCGATTGATAGGTGGCGACGACGATGCGCTTGATGGTGGCGAAATCGTGCAGCGGCTTCAATGCCACCACCAGCTGCGCCGTCGAGCAGTTCGGGTTGGCGATGATGTTCTTTCGCGTGAACAGCGAGATCGCGTCCGGGTTCACTTCCGGCACGATCAGCGGCACGTCCTGGTCGTAGCGGAAGGCCGACGAATTATCGATGACGACGCAGCCCTGCTTGCCGATCTTCGGCGACCATTCCTTGGAGACGTTGCCGCCGGCCGACATGATGCATATGTCGGTGTCGGAAAAATCATACTGGTCGAGCGTCTTCACCTTCAGCGTGCGGTCGCCGAACGACACTTCCGTGCCCTGGCTGCGCCGCGACGCCAGCGCCACGACTTCGCTTACCGGAAAGCCGCGCTCTTCCAGTATGTTGAGCATTTCCCGGCCCACATTGCCCGTGGCGCCGACGATCGCTACCTTGAAACTCATCGAAAAATCTCCTGTCCCTCTCCGCTTGGTTTTTGGAGAAACCCGCTGGCCGATGCGGGTTCCGTCCCCCGGGCCGAACCCGGGAGAGGGTGGTTAGGCCAAGGGAGTCACACCGTTTTGGTGGTGGTTTTGGCCATAGTTTTGGTTGAACGCAGGAACGCGTGCTCCGACCCTCCGCGAACCATGCTGCCATGGCCGGAGAAGTCGAGTGCATAAAGCGCCATCAAAAGGCCGCGCATCGAAACTGTCCTGTTCGGTGCCGGCTTTTACGCGGTTTGCGTCAAGAGTCAATTGGCGAGCGACGCCGGTTTCCCCTGCGCCCTGTACAATCGCGGCTGCGCGAAGTACGAACGGTCAAGATTGTTTGGCTGGCGCTAGGTCGGCCCCGGCATGTGCTCCATGATGAGCGCGGACCCTAAATTCCGAAAGAGTGAGATGTCCAACTTCGAAGCACTTGTTCCAGCGCTTGCCAGGGCGCTGGAGAAACGCGGCTATTCCGAGCTGACGCCCGTCCAGAAGGCGGTTGTGGCGCCGGAACTCGGCGAGGCCGATGCGCTGGTTTCGGCGCAGACAGGCTCCGGCAAGACGGTGGCCTTCGGCCTCGCTCTGGCGCCGACCCTGCTTGAGGGCGCAGAGCGCTTTGGCCACGCGGCCGCGCCGCTGGCGCTGGCGGTGGCGCCGACGCGCGAACTCGCCTTGCAGGTGACGCGCGAACTGGAATGGCTCTACGAACTGACCGGCGCCACCGTGGCTTCCTGCGTCGGCGGCATGGACATGCGCTCGGAGCGGCGTGTTCTGGAGCGCGGCGCCCATATCGTCGTCGGCACGCCCGGCCGGCTGCGCGACCACATCACCCGGCGCTCGCTCGACATGTCGGCGCTGAAGGCGGTGGTGCTCGACGAGGCCGATGAGATGCTCGATCTGGGCTTTCGCGAAGACCTCGAATTCATCCTCGACGCCGCTCCGGCCGAACGCCGCACGCTGATGTTCTCGGCCACCGTGCCGCGCTCGATCGCCACGCTCGCCCAGGGCTACCAGCGCGATGCGGTGCGCATTTCGGCCGCCGGCGAGGAGAAGCAGCATCTCGACATCGAATACCGGGCGCTGAGCGTCGCCCAGCCCGACCGCGAGAACGCCATCATCAACGTGCTGCGCTATTACGAAGCCAAGAACGCGCTGGTGTTCTGCAACACGCGTGCCGCCGTCAATCATCTGACCGCGCGCTTCAACAACCGCAACTTCTCCGTCGTGGCGCTTTCGGGCGAGCTCAGCCAGAACGAGCGCAGCCATGCCTTGCAGGCAATGCGCGACGGCCGCGCAAAAGTCTGCATCGCCACCGATGTCGCGGCGCGCGGCATCGATCTGCCCAATCTCGAGCTGGTCATCCACGCCGATTTGCCGACCAATCCGGAAACGCTGCTACACCGCAGCGGCCGCACCGGTCGCGCCGGGCGCAAGGGCGTCAGCGCGCTGATCGTTCCCAACAGCGCCCGCAAGCGCACCGAGCGGCTGCTGCAGAACGCCGGCCTCAAGGCAACATGGGCGAGCCCGCCCTCGGCCGACGACGTGATGCGGCGCGACGACGAGCGCATCCTGGCCGATCCGGTTTTCGACGAGCCGGTGAAGGACGACGAACGCGGTTTCATCGACGCGCTGCTCGCCAGACATGGCGCCGAACAGGTGGCCGCTGCCTTCGTGCGCCAGTGCCGCGCCAGTCGCTCGGCGCCCGAGGACCTCATGGAGATCGCGCCGTTCACGCCGTCGCGTGAAAGACCGGCGGGCGAAGGTTTCGCGCGCCGCGACGAGGCGCCCAGCCGCCGCGACGATTTCGGTGACAGCGTCTGGTTCTCGCTGTCGATCGGGCGTCGGCAGAATGCCGAGCCGCGTTGGCTGATCCCGATGCTGTGCCGCACCGGCAGCATCTCGAAGCGCGAGATCGGCGCCATCAAGATGCAGCCGGAAGAGACCTACGTGCAGATATCAGCCGACTGGGCCGACCGCTTCCTGGCCGCGATCGGTCCCGACCGCAAGCTGCAAGGCAACATCCTGGTGAAGCGGCTCGACGGTACGCCCGATCTTTCACGCGCCGGCTACCAGCCGCCAAGCCCCGACAAGAAGCCGCATCGCGGCAAGGCGCCGTTCGACCCCAACGCGCCGAAGCGCAAATTCGAAAAACGTGCACCGGCAGCAGTCGATCAGCGCCCGGCCGCCCCGCATGATGCAAAGCCATGGGCGAAGAAGCCGGGCAAGCCGAAATTCGACACCACCGGCGCGCCCAAGCACAAGAAGGCGAAGAAGCGGCCCGACTAGAGCATTTCACCGTTTCACGGAAACGGCGATCTGCTCTAACTCTTTGTTTTGACGCAATTCCCGAGGAAAATGCTATGCGTTTTCCCGGGAAAACCGCTTCACACTTTTCCTAGAATTGCTCTAGGACTTTGGCCGGAGGGACGCGCTTGCCTGCAGGCCAGCCTTGATGGCAGCCCAGCTGGCCGATGCCGGCGTCGGGCGATGCTGCTTTGCGATGCGTTCCGTCAGCGACGAGCGCCAGCCAGAATCCTCCGTCATCCTGCGGATCGCAGCGTACCAGCCGGCCTGGTCATTGGAATCGATCGCCGGCATCAGCCCGCCGCTCGCCTCGATCAGCGACGGCGCGGTCGAGACGATGACGGGAATGCCAAAATCGAGACATTCCGAGGCGCCGTAGCCCCAGCCCTCGATATGCGAGGGAAAGACGCCGAAGGAAGCGCTGCGATAATATCGGATGAGCTCCTCATCGCTGATCGCTCCGGTGAACGTAACCCGCTCAAGCAATCTCGGATGGGCCTTGAGATAGGCGCGCAGCGGATCGATCATCCAGCCCCAGCGCCCGGCGCAGACGAGCCGCGGCAGCTTGACGCCCTCGTCGAGCGCCTGCTGCCAGACCCGCGCCAGCAGGATGTGGTTCTTGCGCACTTCGATGGTCGAGCAATAGAGCACGAACGGCTCGTCGGCCTCGATGCGCGAAATCTGGCCGATGCGCGAAGCCGTCTCGTACAGGATGGACGGCATCGGAAACCGGTATACCACCGGCTGCGTGACGCCTGCCTGTTGCATATGATCGGTCAGCGTCGCACCAACTTCGTCGGATGCACAAAATGCCGGCGCGCCGGAACGCACGAGGTGCTCGAGATATGACCCGTAGCGAGCCTCGCCAGGGCTCATACCAACCATGTCGGGGCGCAGTGTCGGGATGAGGTCGTGGCAAAGAAACGCGAGGCCGCCGGCGCGCCCGGAGACGGCGGTTCGGTCATCCCCGGTCAGAATGTGATGGCTGATCAGGACAAAGCCGCGTTCGGTCTCGTTCGGTTGGCTTGGAACCTGACGCGGGGCCGACTGGATCCGCGCCCGCTGGTACAGACGATAGGCCCTGATCAGCAGCCTCGTCGCCTGATAGGCAATCCCTTTGCGGCCATGGGTCACCGTCTTGGCGAGATGGCGGTCGGCGTCGCGCTTGCCCCATGGCTGCTGCCTCACCGCTTCGAAGGCCTGCGACATCGCCGTGCGTCTCCCAGGCCATCGTTTGAGGCGCCAGGGTGAAATCTCGCCCGTCGCGACATGGTCCTGCTCGAAAGGAGCGAGGGGGCGAAACCGGCCTTCCCACGGTCGGAACGCCACCACCTCCACGCTAGCGTCGGGATCGGCCAGGGCTGCGCTGACGAGAAAGCTTTCCACCCGTGGGATGCCGACAAGTCCCTGGCCGGACGGCCAGAACGTCAGGCCGGTGGCGTCGATGGCCAGCCTGGGAGGTCTTCTTTCCCCTCCATCTTCAATCACGGTTTTACTGTCAGGACTCTCGACTGTCATGTTCTGCTTCTGTCGAAGGCGGTTGCACTCGATGCCTTATGCTTCATTTGCCGCGAAGACGGTAGCCATGCCGGCTTGCCCATCGGCTCGGCCCTGTGCCACCTTCGGCCGGGACGTGGCGAGCGGGGGTGGCAAATGCGCGGCGAAGTGCTTCACTATGACGAGATCCAGGGCTTCGGCTTCATATCCGGGGCCGACGGCAGCCGTTACACCTTCACCCGCGAGAACCTGCGCCGGCAGACCGCCATGCCCAACGGCACGGCCGTCGAGTTCCAGCCGGGTGGCGGCCAGGCGAGCGACGTCTTTTCGATCGCCGCTCCGACTGCCACTGCGACCGCCGCCGACCCCGGCATCAAGGCCGCACCGGCCCAACCCAGCGTTCCACCTGCAGAAGCCCCACCTCCTGCGCAGCATTTCGGTCGGTCTTCCGAGATAGCCGAGCCCAGTGATCTCTGGGGCTATTTCTGGCGCGGCGTGACGCAAAACTATTTCAATTTCGGCGGGCGCGCCCGCCGCAAGGAATATTGGGGCTACTGCCTGTTCTGGACGGTTTGCCTGCTGATCATCGGCGGCATCGGCCTGTACACCGATATGGATATGGGCGGTTTCGACAGTGATATTTCGGGCGCGATAACGGTCGGGCTGTTCGGCACGTTCCTGCTGGCTACACTCCTTCCCAGCCTCGGCATGATCGTGCGCCGGCTGCACGACATCGGCCTGTCGGGCTGGCTCTGCCTGCTGATCCTGATCCCGACCATCGGCAGCCTGATCATCCTGGTCTTCGCGCTGATCCCGACGCAGGCCAGGGAAAACCAGTGGGGGCCGGTGCCTGCGGGCGTCAGAATATAGTTTGCGTGCATATTGCAATCGTACCCAACCCTGGGTAGCATTCGCCGTCGCTAGCGTGAATGGGGGGCTGGTTATGCGCGGTGCGGTGCTTCACTACGACCAGGATCAGGATTACGGATACATCAACGGTATCGACGGCAAGCGCTATATCTTCACCCATAACGATCTGAATCAGGGGGTGACCCTCGCCAGGGGCGCCCTTGTCGAGTTTCAACCGGATGACGGTACGGCGCACGATATAGTCGCCGTCACCCCGACAGCGCCATCGCCAAGCACGGGCCAGCCACGCCGTTCGGCCGAGAGCAGGCCCGCCTATTCCACGGGTCTGTGGGCTTACTTCTGGCGCGCGATAATTGCAGACTATAGCAATTTCAAAGGTCGCGCCCGCCGCAAGGAATTCTGGGCCTTCTGGCTATTCTACACCCTCGGGATATTGGCGCTTCTAGGCTTCGGAATACTCGTTGACCTGGCGTTCAATGGCTTCAAAACCAATGCGGACAGGACGCCGATGAGGGCCATAGGGCTCATACCCTTGCTGGTTTTCTTTTCGGGATTGATCCTGCCGTCGATTGCCCTCGTCGTGCGGCGTGTGCATGACGCGGGTCTGAGCGGCTGGTTTGCACTGCTGGGCTTCATCACTCCCATTGGCAGCATTGCCTTGCTGGTCTTCGGACTTCTGCCTTCCCAGGTGGGCGAAAACCCTTGGGGACCAGTGCCGGCAGGCGTCAGGATCTAGCCGCTTTTCAGCGCCTCGCCCGAAAGCCTGAGAAAGACCTTCTGGCCGTGGCGTTCGGCGCCAAGCCGGTCGTAGAAGCGCAGTGCGCCCTCGTTCCAGTCCTCGCTGGTCAGGTCGATGCGGCCGATGCCTTCGCGCAGGCAATGATCGGCGAGAAAGCCGATCAGCGCCCGGCCGACGCCGGCGTTGCGAACCTTCTCGCACACGAACAGATCCTTGAGGAACAGCAGCCGCTCGAGATCGATACCAGGATGCGCGATCGCCACCGACGCCAGGCCGCCGACCTCGCCGCCGACTAAGGCGAGCGCGAAATGCGGATAGGCCGGGCTTTCCTCGCCAAGCCATTTTCGTGCGGCAGACAGGGCCCGGTCGGCATCGAGAGGTGGCTGCCGGTAGTGAACAGCCATCTCGCACAATATGGCCGCGAGTGCCGCGGCGTCCTCGATCGTCGCCCAGCGGACGTCGACCGTCACAGTAACCGTCACAGTATCAGCCCAGGAATTTGGCGATGATCGCGTCGCCCATCTCAACCGTACCGACCTCGGTCATGCCATCGGACATGATGTCTTTCGTCCGCAGGCCCGCGTCGAGCACGGCGGCGATCGCGCTTTCGACGCCGTCGGCTTCATCGACCATGCCGAAGGAATAGCGCAGGCACATGGCGAAGGAAGCGATCATGGCGATCGGGTTGGCGATGCCCTTGCCGGCGATGTCGGGGGCCGAACCGTGCACCGGCTCGTACAGCGCCTTGCGCTTCTTGGTCTTCACATCAGGCGCGCCGAGCGAGGCCGACGGCAGCATGCCGATCGATCCGGTCAGCATGGCGGCGATGTCGGACAGCATGTCGCCGAATAGATTGTCGGTGACGATGACGTCGAACTGCTTTGGCCAGCGCACCAGTTGCATGCCGCCGGCATCGGCCAGCATGTGGTCGAGCTTGACGTCGGAATAGCGCGCCTTGTGGGTCTGGGTGACGACCTCGTTCCACAGCACGCCCGACTTCATCACATTGCGCTTTTCCATCGAGGTGACGTGGTTCTTGCGCGTCCGTGCCAGCTCGAAGGCGACGCCCGAAATGCGCTCGATCTCGAACGTGTCGTAGACCTGTGTGTCGATGCCGCGCTTCTGGCCGTTGCCGAGATCGATGATCTGCTTGGGTTCGCCGAAATAGACGCCGCCGGTCAGCTCGCGCACGATCAATATGTCGAGGCCTTCGACCACCTCCTGCTTGAGCGAGGAGGACGCCGCCAGCGCCGGATAGCAGATGGCCGGGCGAAGGTTGGCAAACAGCTCCATGTCCTTGCGCAGGCGCAGCAGGCCGGCCTCAGGGCGCACCTCGTAGGGCACCGCATCCCATTTGGGACCGCCGACGGCGCCGAACAGCACCGCGTCGGCCGCCATCGCCTTTTCCATGTCGGCATCGGAGATCGCCGCGCCATGCGCGTCATAGGCGCAGCCGCCGACCAGCCCCTCATCGGTGGCAAAACCGCTGCCGAGCTTGTCGTTCATGACCGCGATCAGTTTCTTGACCTCGGCCATGGCCTCGGGACCGATGCCGTCACCGGGGAGCAGGAAAAGATGCTTCGTTGCCATGGAGGAACCGTCCTGGAAAGAATTTGAACCGCGGCCTTGCTAAACGCCAAGCCGGTTGTGCGCAAGGAGTAACGCAGCGATCAAGAACAACCTCGTTCGTTTGCGATCCTTCGCGCTCCCCTCTGCCCCGCCAGCCTCCCGCAAATTGCAGCGCCTTGCCTTCACCGATGCGAGAGAATGTTGACCAGCCAGCCGAACGGATCGCGGACATAGAAGCGGCGCACGCCCCAGGGTTCGTCGGCCGGTCCGTATTCGATGGCGAAGCCCGCCGCTTTCATGGCATCGAACGCCGCATCGACATCATCGACCTCGATCGAATGATCCGGCACCGGCGTTTCGGAGCCGCCTTGCACCATGAAGCTGACCTGGACATCCATCTTTGCTTGCGAGCCGTAGGTGGCGATCCAGCCAAGGTCCATAAGCACATCGAGGCCGAGGACATCCTGATAGAAACGCTTGGCCGCAGTGGCATCCGATGTCTCGATATTGGCAACGATGCGCCGGACTTTCATCGTCGGTCGCCTTTCATTCCGTGCGCCGCAACGCCGTCACCTCGATCTCGATCTTCATTTCCGATCTGTTGAGCTGGCAGACGATCATCGTCGCCGCCGGCCTGATGTCGCCGAACGTCTCGCCGAGGATCGGGAAGACCACGTCGACGAAGGCCTGGTCAGTGATGTAGTAATGCGCCCGCACCACGTCGGCCATCTCGAAGCCGCCGTCCTGAAGCGCCTTGCCGATCGTCGCCAGGCAATTGCGCGTCTGCGCCTCCACCGTCTCCGGCATCGTCATCGTCGCATAGTCGTAGCCGGTCGTACCGGACACGAAACACCAGTCGCCCTGCACCACTGCACGCGAATAGCCGGCGGTCTTTTCGAACGGCGAACCGGTGGAGATGAGTTTGCGCATGGGGCCTCGCAGGATTTGGTGGCCATTTTGCCGGAAAAGGGTAGGGCGGGTCATGGGCCAGAGGCCACCAATTGTTGCCACGAGCCGGAGCTAGGACGGTGGAGATTAGCCGAACCCTGGCGTCTTCGTCATCCTATGGCGAAGCAAGGAGCGAAGCGACGCGGCGCAGACCCCTGGAGCTGCTCCGCAGCCCAAGGGATCCATGCCGCGACTTCAAAGCGTTGCAGCGGTTCAGAATTCTGCTCCGCCGCGCCCTCCGACAACCGTCACGGCATGGATCCTCGGGTCAAGCCCGAGAATGACGAAGGCGTGGTGGTCGCTGCCGCGTCTAGTTCCCCAGCGCCTTGTCCAACGCCGCCTTCACATCCGCCGGCCATGTCGCTACATCAGGCCACGCCTGCGGCTTGCCATTGTCGCCGCGGCGCGCAAAATAGAGCCTGTGCTTGGCCGGGTCGACCGCCATGAAGCCGTCATTGCCGCCGCAGTCATGCGGCACGCAGCCGCTGGCGTAGAAGGCGCCCGAAGCGGTCTTTTCGGTGCCGCCGCCGACCAGCAGGCTGGTCGCCATGTCGGGCATGTCCTTGCCGAGCAGCTTTTCCGCTTCCTTGTAGACGGCCTCGTTGTGGAAGGCGTCGATGATGTTCTGGTACTTTTCCGGATCGATGTCTTTCCAGTCCGTGCCGGGTTCCGGCATGTAGGTCAGATTGCCCGAAATCGTCAGCCCATCGGTCGGCGACCATTGCAAAGCCGGCTTCTCATCCCCCGGCAGCAGATAGGGCACGAAATAGATGGCGTTGTCGGACACCGCCGAGGGCGGCGCGCCGCACTGGTCCTGCTCGACCGTGGTGCTCTGGATGGTGCCGCCTTCCGGTTTCCAGACGATCACCGTCGCCGGCCCGCATTGGTTGCCGCCGTCGCCGACATCGAACAGCGCCACCTTGACGCCGCCGACCTCGACTATTTTGTCGAAGAAGACGTCATAGTTGGTGGCCAGCTGCTTGCCGTCATAGGCAAGCACCTTCTCACCGTCCTGTTCCGGTTGGGTGATGGTCAGCGTGCCGCCCTCGAAGGGTACAGGCGCCTGGCTGTCGTCATCGTCGGCTAAGGCCACATTGTTGTTGGTGCTCGGCGCGCTCTGGCCGGCGGCCCCGCCGGACGCATCGTCAGCCGGCACGAGCACCCTGTCGGTCTGTGCATGCGCGCCAGCCAGCGGCATCAGCATCCACGCCAGCGCACAGACGCCGGCAAGAAGCGAACGTGTCATGACTGTCCCTCCGCAACGAGCCCGGCGCAACGAATCCGGCCTGAAAGCTGCCGGGCCTCCGCCTGGAGTGTGTACCGCTCAGGCCCAGGGGCGCTGTTCGGCGTTGCGCTTTTCGAACGACGCGATGGCGCCGGCCTTCTCCATGGTCAGGCCGATGTCGTCGAGCCCGTTGAGCAGGCAGTGCCGCTTGAAATCGTCGAGGTCGAAGGTGACGACACCGCCGTCGGGACCGCGGATTTCCTTGGCCTCAAGGTCGACCGACACCGTGGCATTGGAGCCGCGCGAGGCGTCGTCCATCAGCTTCTCAAGATCCTCGGGGCTGACGGTGATCGGCAGGATGCCGTTCTTGAAGCAGTTGTTGTAGAAAATGTCGGCGAACGAGGTCGAGATGACGCAGCGAATGCCGAAGTCGAGCAGCGCCCATGGGGCATGCTCGCGCGATGACCCGCAGCCGAAATTGTCGCCGGCAACCAGGATCTGCGCCTTGCGGTAGGCCGGCTTGTTGAGTACGAAATCCGGGTTTTCCGAGCCGTCATCCTTGTAGCGCATTTCGGCGAACAGGCCGGTGCCGAGCCCGGTGCGCTTGATCGTCTTGAGGTAATCCTTCGGGATGATCATGTCGGTGTCGACATTGACGATCGGCATCGGAGCGGCGACGCCGGTGAGCTTGGTGAACTTTTCCATGGCTTTTGCCCGTGTTTTCGTTGCGGGGGGATTACTGAGGCACGGTTTACACAAAGCCGGCAGCAAATAAAAGGCAACTGTTCGTGCACGGTGGCACAAGCCAGCCCGATGGTGCAGTCTGGCGGCCATGGCAGAAAACGCACACGTCCTCTATGCGCGTGAACCCGCGCTCGACATCGCCGAATTCCGGCGTGTGCTGGTCGAATCCGGCCTCGGCGAGACTCGGCCGGTCGATGATGAAGCACGCCTGCGGGCGATGCTGTCGGGCGCCAATCTGGTGCTGACCGCGCGTCTTGACGTCGAAGGCAAGCCGCTGGTCGGCGTGATCAGAGGCATCACCGACTTCTCCTGGGTCTGCTACATCTCCGAACTCGCCGTTTCCCGATCGGCACAGGGGCTCGGCATCGGCAAGGGCCTGATGGACGAGGCGCGCCGGCAGCTTGGACCGTCGGTCGCCATCAGCCTGATCTCCATGCCCGACGCCGTCGGCTTCTACGAACGTATCGGCATGAAGCGCATGGCCGACGCCTTCTGGTTCGACCGCAAGGGCTGAGGTCTCTCTGGTTGGGGAACGAGAGAAGCGCGCCTTGCCTTCTCCCCCTGTGGGAGAAGGTGGATCGGCGCGCAGCGCCGAGACGGATGAGGGGTGTTCCAGCGGAGTGAGACGCTGGCGTTCCCTGGAACACCCCTCATCCGTCGCCT
>NZ_RZTC01000103.1:0-23110 GCF_004023165.1 Mesorhizobium sp. M7A.F.Ca.MR.176.00.0.0
ACGCCGTGCTGCTCGAACAGTTGCGCACCGATGCGGATCGGGTGCCGGCTGACCGCTCCGTCCTGGCGGACGGAATCGACGCCTTGCTTGAGTGCCGTGATCGCCGTTCCGGCATGGCGAAGAAAGATCTCGCCAATGCGCGTCAGTCGGATGCCACGGCCGTCGCGCTCGACCACCGCAACCCCCAGCGCCCCTTCCAGCTCGCGCAATGTCTTGGTCACTGCCGGCGGGCTGACATGCAGCAAGTCAGCCGCTCGTGCCACGCTTCCCTGCCGCGCGACCTCCAGGAATGCCTGCAAATGGCGGAACCGGATCCGGCTCTCAGACATGAATTAATAACCCATGAGTTAATGAAACGACGCAAAATATCATTTTACTGAACCAAACGCCTTGTGCAATGTGGGGGCAAAGGACCGAAACCGTGCCATTCCTCACCATCGGCGGCATCACGCTGCACCATCGCCACATCAAGGCGAGCGGCAATGCGCGCCCTATCATATTCATCAATTCACTGGGCACCGACTTCCGGATCTGGGACGAAATTGTCTCGGCGCTCGATGGTGAAATGCCGCTGCTGGTCTATGACAAGCGCGGTCACGGGCTGTCCGACATCGGCGACATCAGGTCGATCGACGATCATGTCGATGATCTCTCGGGCCTCATCGATCATTTCGAATTGAGCAAAGTCGTGCTGTGCGGCCTGTCGGTCGGCGGCATGATCGCGCAGGGGCTCTATGCCAGGCGACCTGAAATCGTCGAAGGCCTGATCCTTTGCGACACGGCGCACAAGATCGGCACGACGGACAGCTGGAACACACGCATCGCAACGGTCGAAAGCAAGGGCATCCAGGCGATTGCCGATGGCGTGCTCAAAATGTGGTTCACCCCCGCCTTCCACGCGGCGCGTCCAGCCGAGCTCGACGGCTATAGGAACATGATGACCAGGCAAGCGCTCGCCGGTTACATCGGGACCTGCGTTGCCGTTCGCGATGCCGATTTCACCGATGCCGCACGCCGCATCGCGGTGCCGACACTCTGTGTCGCGGGCGACCAGGATGGCTCGACGCCGCCCGATCTCGTCCGCTCGCTGGCCGAGCTGATCCCCGCCGCGCGCTTCGAGATCATCCGCGACGCCGGACACATTCCTTGCGTCGAACAACCCGAAGCGCTGGTCGCCCTAATCCGCAGTTTTATCGCGTCGCTTGCCCCTGGAGCAGAAACTCATGGATGAAGTCCCCGGCGACGCAGCCAGATATCGCAAGGGGCTCGCGGTGCGGCGCTCGGTACTCGGCGACCGGCATGTCGACCGGGCCGAAATCGCCGCCACCGATTTCGACCAGCCTTTCCAGGAGCTGATCACCGAGGCTGCCTGGGGAACCGTGTGGGCGCGGCCGGGCTTCACCAAGCGTGAGCGTTCGATCGTCACGCTGGCGCTGCTGGCCGCACTCGGCCATGATGAGGAGATCGCCATGCATGTGCGCGCCACCGCCAACACCGGTGCGTCGCGCGACGACATCTGCGAGGCGTTCCTGCATGTCGCCATCTATGCCGGCGTGCCGGCCGCCAACCGTGCCTTCAAGATCGCCAAGGAGGTGTTTTCGGAAATGGACGGGAGCCAGAATGCCCGCTGAGTCCGGCTCGACCCGGAGGCCCGAGACCGGCGCCTTCTTCCAGCGCGACCGGACATGGCATCCGCCGGCTCTGACGCCGAACTATAAAACCTCGGTGCTGCGCTCACCGCAAAAGGCGCCGCTGTCGTTCGACAACACACTCATCGGAGATTGCAGGCCCGGTCTTCGGTCACGCCATGCTCGGCGAACTCGACGCCGACCTGATCCACAATTTCGCCAGGCCCGGCGAGAGCGCGCTCGGTGAGCGCATCCTCGTCTATGGGCGGGTGCTCGACGAACGCGGCGTTGGCGTGCCCGGCGCGCTGCTTGAGTTCTGGCAGGCCAATGCCGGTGGCCGCTATCGCCATAAGAGGGATGGCTATCTGGCGCCACTCGATCCGAATTTTGGCGGTTGTGGCCGAACTATTACAGGCGAGGATGGCTTCTATGCGTTTCGTACCGTCAAGCCCGGTCCCTATCCCTGGCCGAACGGGCCGAACGACTGGCGGCCTTCGCACATCCATTTCTCTGTCTTTGGTCACGGCTTTGCGCAGCGGCTGATCACGCAGATGTATTTCGAGGGCGATCCGCTGATCTGGCACTGCCCGATCGTGCGCGGCATCCCCGACAAGGCGGCCATTGAGACGCTGATCGCAACGCTCGACATGCAAGCGACGATCCCCTTCGACGCGCGCGCCTACAAGTTCGACATCGTTCTGCGCGGGCGCCGCGCGTCGCGGTTCGAAAACAGGCTGGAGGGCAATTGATGGCTCAGTCGCTCGACCGGCTCAGGGAGAGCCCCTCGCAGACCGCCGGACCGTACGTCCATATCGGGCTGACACCCAATTTCTGCGGCATCGGCGGTGTCTATCCGACCGACCTTGGCGCCACCATGGTCAACGACAAGACCAGGGGCGAGCGCATCGGCCTGCGCATCCGGGTGCTCGACGGCACCGGCACGCCGCTCAAGGATGCGCTGATCGAGATCTGGCAGGCGGATGCCGACGGGCTCTACAATTCGCCGGCAGAACCGCGCGGCACGGCCGATCCCAACTTCTTCGGCTGGGGCCGTTGCCCGACCGACATGGACACCGGCCTGTGTGCGTTCGAGACGATCAAGCCTGGCCGCGTCCCGTTCAACGATGGTCGCCTGATGGCGCCGCATATCACGCTCTGGATCGTCGCCCGCGGCATCAATCTCGGCCTGCACACAAGACTGTATTTTTCCGATGAGGAAAAGGCCAATGCTGAAGATCCGATCCTTGCGCGGGTCGAGCACCGCCTTCGCGTGCCGACGCTGATCGCCGAGCGCCAAGGCGATATGTATGTCTTCGACGTCCATCTCCAGGGGGAGAAGGAAACGGTCTTCTTCGATAGCTGATGCTCAGGAGGCCTGTGACATGACTGTATCGCCTTTCGACCATCCGCTGCTCTCCGCTCTTCTCGGCGACGAAGAAGCGGCGAGGCATTTTTCCGTCGAGGCGGAAATCGAGGCCATGTTGGCCTTTGAACAGGCGCTGTCGCAAGCGGAGGCCGATAACGGGATAATCTCCAAAGATGCCGAGGCAGCTATCGTGGCGGCGCTTGGCACGTTCCGGCCGAACACGGCTCTGCTGCGAGCCGGGGTCGCCAAAGACGGCGTCATGGTGCCGGAGTTGGTGCGCCAGATCAGGGCGGCGGTCGGCGAACCGCATGGCCAGAAAGTGCATTTCGGCGCGACCAGTCAGGACGTCGTCGACACGGGCCTGATGCTTCGGCTGAAACCCGTCGTCGAGCATCTCGATCTGCTGTTGACCGAAACCGTCATGCGCCTCGCCTCGCTCGAAGAGCGTTTTGGCGGCAGGGCGCTGACCGGCATGACGCGTATGCAGAAGGCGATTCAGATCAAAGTGCAGGATCGTGTGGCAGCGTGCAGGGGCCGCTGCAACGGCATCAGGAAAGGCTGCCGGAACAGTCGAGACGCTTGCTGGTGGTGCAGTTCGGCGGTGCCGCCGGCACACTGGAAAAACTAGGCGACAAAGGAAAGGCAGTGCGCGCAGCCCTGGCCGTCAGGCTTGGTCTTGGCGACGCACCGCAATGGCAGAACCAGCGCGACGCTCTCGCCGATTTTGCCGGTTGGTTATCGCTGCTGACCGGCAGCCTCGGCAAATTCGGCCAGGACATCGCTCTGCTGGCGCAAGGTGGAACCGAAATCAAACTTTCCGGCGGTGGCGGCTCGTCTACCATGCCTCACAAGCAGAACCCGGTGAAGGCCGAAGCGCTGGTGGCGCTTGCCCGCTTCAACGCCACGCAGCTTGCCGGCCTGCATCACGCGCTCGTGCATGAGCAGGAGCGGTCGGGTGCTGCATGGACGCTGGAGTGGCTATTGCTGCCGCAGATGGTCGTCGCAACGGCAGCGTCGCTGCGCCTTGCCGCCGAACTGGCCGCACAGGTCGAAAGTCTCGGCCACTGATGCGCACGCAAATCGTCGTCATCGGGTCCGGGCCGTCCGGGCTGCTGCTTGGGCAATTGCTGGCCGGCATCGGCGTCGAGACGGTCATTCTGGAACGCGCAAGCCGCGAGCACGTGCTTGGCCGCGTGCGGGCAGGGGTGCTCGAACAGGGCACCGTCGAATTGCTGGAACAGGCCGGCGCGGCGGCAAGGCTGCATGCCGAAGGGCTGCCGCATACTGGCATCTCGCTCGCCTTCGACGGACGCTTGCATCGCATCGACCTCAAGGCGCTGACCGACGGCAGGCATGTCACCGTCTATGGCCAGACCGAGGTGACGCATGATTTGATGGACAAGCGCGACGCGGCTGGGCTGACCACGATCTACGAGGCGGCAAATGTCGCTCTGCACGATTTCGACGGCACCGCGCCTTTCGCCACCTATGACAAGGATGGCGTCGCGCATCGCATCGACTGCGACTTCGTTGCCGGCTGCGACGGTTATCATGGCGTCAGCCGCAAATCGGTGCCCGAGCGTACCCTAAAAATCTTCGAGCGGCAGTATCCGTTCGGCTGGCTCGGCGTGCTGGCCGAGGTGCCGCCAGCCGACCGCGAACTGGTCTACGCCAATCACGAGCGGGGTTTTGCGCTGTGCTCGATGCGCTCGACGCATCGCAGCCGCTACTATGTGCAATGCCCCCAGGACGATCGCGTGGAGGCGTGGTCGGATGAGCGCTTCTGGGACGAGTTGCGCCGCCGCTTGCCGGAGCAGACCGCGGCAAATGTCGTCACCGGCCCATCTTTCGAGAAATCGATCGCGCCGCTGCGCTCCTTCGTTGCCGAGCCAATGCGCTTCGGCAGGATGTTCCTGGTTGGCGACGCCGCCCATATCGTACCGCCGACCGGGGCGAAAGGCCTCAACCTCGCCGCCAGCGACGTGCGCTATCTCTTCGCAGGTTTGCGCGACTTCTACGTCGAGAAGTCACATGATGGCATCGACGCCTATTCCGGCAAGGCGCTGGCACGGGTCTGGAAGGCGGTGCGCTTTTCCTGGTGGATGACGACGATGCTGCACCGTTTTCCCGACACCGGCGATTTCGGCCAACGCATCCAGGAGGCCGAACTCGACTACCTCGTGCACTCGCGCGCCGCATCGACCGCGCTCGCCGAGAACTATGTCGGCCTGCCTTATTGAGGGCTGCGGATCATCCAGCGCCTTGCTGCCTGGCAAAATCCAAAAGCATCGGGCGCTGCCCCTTGAGGATTTTCACCTCGGCCTCGGGCAAGGTGAACCAGCCCGCTCTGTCGACCTCCGGGAACTCCTTCAGGGATCCCGACCTTGGCGGCCATTCCATGGTGAAGCTGTTGCTCTTGATGGAGGTCACATCGATGTCGATGGTCGCCTCGACGGACCAGGCCGAGACGATCTTGCCGCCCGGTTGCCTGTAGTCGCCGAGACGAGTGAAGTATCCATCGACCTTGACGCCAAGCTCTTCCTCGGTCTCGCGTTGCGCTGCCGTCAACTCGTCCTCGTTTTCGTCGACAAGACCCTTCGGTATCGACCACGCACCATCGTCCTTCTTCGCCCAGAAGGGGCCGCCCGGGTGAACCAGCAACACTTTGAGACCACCGTCTTCGCGGCGATGGATCAGCAATCCCGCACTCCGTTTTGCCATTTTATATGTCCGTCTGCGAAGCCGGCAGCCTGCCACTGGTTCCTTGAATCGTTGACGCGAACCTTGCACCAAGGGATTGCGACGCTATGTCAGGCGCGGCTGCATTGCACCTCACCCGCGAGTCCGGCAATCTGATACCATCGCCTATTTGGCGGCTCGAAGGCTAGGTGACGATGCAACTCGGTCTTATTGGCTACTACAGCGACTTCGTCGTGTATCCGCTGGTAATCGCCGTGCTGGCAGTGGCCGGGCTGCTCGAAGCCGGCGAAGAGGGTGCGCCGGGCTGGATAGGCACGGTCCTCGCCTGTCTCGGCCTCTGGACGCTGATCGAGTATGTGCTGCACAGGTTCGTTCTTCACCACATTCCCTACATCAAGGACCTGCACGACCGTCACCATGTCGAGGAGCGCAGTTCGGTGGGCACGCCGACCTGGCTCAGCCTCGGGGTGCATGCGCTGGTCGCGTTCCTGCCGCTATGGATGATCTCGGATTTCGCCACCGCTAGCGCGGTAAGCTGCGGGTTGATGCTGGGGTACCTCTGGTACATCAGCATCCACCACATGATCCATCACTGGCATCCCGCGCATCCGAGCTATCTCTACACGCTCAAGCGTCGCCACGCGGTCCATCACCACATCG
This sequence comes from Mesorhizobium sp. M7A.F.Ca.MR.176.00.0.0, assembly GCF_004023165.1. Taxonomy (NCBI): domain Bacteria; kingdom Pseudomonadati; phylum Pseudomonadota; class Alphaproteobacteria; order Hyphomicrobiales; family Phyllobacteriaceae; genus Mesorhizobium; species Mesorhizobium sp. M7A.F.Ca.MR.176.00.0.0. The sequence goes on from NZ_RZTC01000103.1 coordinate 6,355, forward strand.
ACGAAGCGGCCAATTTCGGTGTGACGTCGGCGTTCTGGGATCGCGTTTTCGGGACGGCGCGGCTCTAGTCGGAGGCCAGATCAACCCCAATCGTTCAACGCCTCTTCCCGCGACCTCCGGGAGACTTGGCTCCGCGGGGTCCGCTCTGAGCCGGCGTGTTGTTCTGGTTTTCGTCGGACAGCTTGCGCCAGCGGGCAAGGCGCTCGGGATCGAGCGTCCCGGCCTTCAAGGCAGCCTGCACAGCACAGCCCGGCTCATGCACATGCGTGCAGTCGCGGAACTTGCAGAGCGGCGCGAGCTCGGTGATTTCGGCAAACAGCGTGTCGATGCCATAGCCGACGTCGCTGACTTGCAGCGTCCGCATTCCCGGCGTGTCGATCACCCAGCCGCCGCCGGCAATGGCGTGCAGCGATCGCGACGTGGTGGTGTGGCGTCCCTTGGCATCGTGCTCGCGTATGCCTCCGGTCTGCTGCGGCGATTGCTGCCCCGATCCGGCCAGCGTGTTGACCAGCGTCGATTTGCCGACGCCGGAGGAGCCGATCAGCGCCACCGTCTGGCCGACACCGCACCAGGCAGCCAGGATGGTTGCCGCATCCGATGTCCGGGGGTTCAGCGTCACGACCGGCAATCCACGCTGCAACGCGGCAGCCTGCCTTGCATATGTCTCGGCGTCTTCAGCGGTATCGGCCTTGGTCAGCAGGATCACTGGCGTCGTTCCGGCCTCATTGGCGAGCGCCAGATAACGCTCGAGCCGGGCGGGATTGAAGTCGGCATTGCACGAGGTGACGATGAACAGCGTGTCGACATTGGCCGCGGCAAGCTGCGGCACCCTGCCGCCCTGGGTGCGGCGCTCCAGCACCGTCTTGCGGACCAGGCGGCGCTGCACAAGGTGTTCATGCCCATCGACCAGTACCCAGTCGCCGACCGCATAGTCACCGGTGTTCGCCTGCGCCGGCAGCGTCAGATCGACCGGCCCTGCCTGGGACAGGCCGGTCAGGCGATCGCGGTGGACGGTGGCGATCCGCGTCGGGACAAGATCGGCGTCGCCGGGTTCGAGCTGGTCGCCAAAAAAATCCGTCCAGCCCAGGCCGGCAAGCGATGGCATGGAGTGGTCCGTCACGGCTTTGACCACGGCGTCGCGGACATTGGAGAGTATCCCTGGCAGGTGAGGCGCGGACGGGGTGGGCGATTGCCCAGCTGTATGGGCGGCATGGCGGCATTTGGCAAGCAGGCCGGAGCCGAGAGCGAGCGGCAAGCTTCTGCAGCCTATCCCTCGATCGTCGAACTGACGATCAAGTCGACGAAACAGCGCTATCCGAAAGCGTTTGGCGGGAAAAAACGGCGGCGAGCCGCCTCAGTTTTGAAACGTTAACGAATAATTTGACGCATGCAATATTTCTGGGTTCTATTGGTAACTGTGAAAATTGACTGAATAAGTTCCATCCAGCATTGTCGCATCCGGTCAACGGCCGCATGACTGGGGCGGGCCGATCATGGCAGGGGATCAGGAATATATCGATGGCGGAGAAGACGCACCGCACGATGGATGACTTCGCCCAGGCATGCGGCGTGTCCCGGCCGACGCTGTCCAAATATTTCGACGATCCGGCGAGCGTGAAGCCGGCGACGCGGGCGCGCATCGAAGCCGCCCTGCGCTCCTCGGACTATCAGCCCAACCTTTTCGCCCGAAATCTCAACCGCAAGCGCACCCGCAACATCGGCATCGTCGTGCCGACGATCACCGATCCGTTCTACGCCGAGATGGTCAGCCGCATCGAATTTCGCTGCCGCGACGAAGGCTACTGGCCGATCGTCATCTCCTCACATGGTTCGCCGAAGCTGGAGGCGGAGTCGGTCAGGACGCTGCTGTCGCTGAAGGTCGCCGGCGCGATCATCGCCCCACTGGGTCTGGCTTCCGACCGCGGCGTCTTCGACAAGCTCGGGCAGGATATTCCGATTGTCTATTTCGACACCTATATCGAGGGCGATACGCCGTTCGTCGGCAACGACAACCGGCAGAGCGTCTCGACCATCGTCGACTATCTCTGCCGTTCGGGTGAGCCGCCGGTCTATCTCGACATCCCACACGTCAACCACAACTCCGGCGAACGCCAGGAAAGCTACATCGTCGCGATGGAGACCGCCGGGTTCAAGCCGGTCGTCATCGAAGGCACCCGCGATTACACCTGGGACTTCGAACGCATCGGCTACGAGCAGACGGAAAAAATGCTGCAGGCCGGCGCCTTGCCCGGCCGCACCATCCTGTGCGCCAATGATCGTCTCGCCTTTGGCGTGATGGCGGCTGCGTTCTCGCGCGGCCTGAAGGTCGGCCGCAGACCCGATTGCGATCTACGCGTTGCCGCGCATGACGATCATCCGCTGAGCCGCTACACCTGCCCGGCGCTGACCACCATGGCGCAGGATTTCACCGCCATGGCCGGCCGCAGCGTCGAGATACTGCTGGCTCTGCTGGACGAGGCCGATCCGCCGAAGCAAGGCCTGGCCCGCACTGTCAAGCTCGGCGCCACCCTGGTGATGCGTCAGTCGGCCTGATCGTCAGCGACCTTCTCGAAGTGGCGCCAGGCAGCCACCGCCTCGGCCACCGCTTGCCGGGCAGCGGGGATATGGCGTCCCATCGAGACGAAGCCGTGGATCTGGCCCGGCCATTGCCGCTGGATGAGCGGAACGCCCGCGGCTTGCAGGCGCGCCGCATAGGCTGCCCCTTCGTCGGCGAGGATGTCGCAGCCGGCAAGCGCCACAAAAGCCGGCGCCGAGCCGGCGAGGGCAGGCGCCAGAAAGGGCGAGACGCGCCAGTCCGTGATATCGTCGGGCGTTCGCACATAGTGGTCGCGGAACCAGGCCATGGTGGTTGCGGCGAGCCCGAAGCCGTCGCCGAAACGCTGGTAGCTATTCGATGCCTGCCGCGCGTCGGTGTTGGGATAGATCAGGAGTTGCGCCGCAAGCGGAGGCGCAAGCCCATCGCGGGCAAGCAGCGCCAGCACCGTGGCGAGATTGCCGCCGGCGCTGTCGCCGGCAACGCCGATGCGTCTGATGTCGATGCCGAGACCGGCGGCATTCTCCGCTATGAAGCGCAGTGTTGCCAGGCAATCCTCGAGCCCGGCGGGAAATTTGTGCTCTGGCGCCAAGCGATAATCGGGACAGACAATGACGGCGCCGCCGAGATTGGCCATCAGGCGGCAGATCTCGTCATGCGAATCGAGGTTGCCGATGACCCAGCCGCCGCCATGCAGGTAGAGCAGCGCCGGTGCCCCGCTCTGCGGTGCGCCGATGCCGCGATGGATGCGGAGCGCTATAGGCCCATTCGTCCCGTCGATCTGCCGTTCCTGGGTCGCAGCGACCGGCTCGTGCTCACCCTGTAACGTCGGGAACGAGGCGTTGTAAGCAGTTCGCGCCGCCGCCACGCTGCCGGTCTCGAATGGCTCGCCGCCGGCTGCACGACCAATTTCGAGGACGCGCAGCGCATCCGGATCGAGCGTCATGGTCATGTCCTCAGGCCAGCAGGCTGCTCGCCTCTTCCTCGGTCAGCAGGGCCGGCTGCACGACATCGCCCGCGATGGCGATTGATCCCTGTGTTTCACCGGAGCGCAGGATAGCCTCCATGATCTCCAGTACATGCAGCGCGAGGCTGCCGGAGGCCCGTGGGGTGCTGCCGGTTTGAAGCGAGCGCACCAGATCGGCGACGCCGAGCATGCGGTAATTGGCGCGATCGGGTGCCGCATAAGGCCAGTTGCGCGCGCCGTAGAGCTCGCCCTCGCTGGCGAAATCCTGCCAGTCGGCGCCGCGTTCCGACAGCGACACCGTGCCGCCGAACGTGTCGGGGTCGGGCAGGCGCAGCGAGCCCTCCGTGCCGTGCAGTTCGATCGGATGGTTGGAGTGGCGAAAGACGTCCCACGAGGCGCCGAAGGTGACGGTCGCGCCGGAGCGGAACTCGAGCAGCGACAGCACATTGGTCGGCGTGCCGACCTTGAATGTGGTGTTCTTGAATGGCCCTTCGGCTGATATCAGCCTTTCTTCCTGGCCGCGTGTCGCCATTGCCATGACGCGCTCGACCGGGCCGAGCAGATTGACCAGCATGGTCAGATAGTACGGACCCATGTCGAACACGGGGCCACCGCCTGGCTGGTAGTAGAATTGCGGGTTGGGGTGCCAGTGCTCCATGCCGCGGCCCATCATGAAGGCGGTGCCGGTGACCGGACGGCCGATGGCGCCGTCATCCATCAACCGGCGCGCACGGCGCCCGGCAGCACCGAGGAACGTGTCGGGCGCCGAGCCGAGCAGCAGGCCGCGCGACCGGGCCTCGTTGACCAGGCGTTGTCCGTCGGCGGCCGAGGTGGCGAGCGGCTTTTCGGTGAAGACGTGCTTGCCGGCCGAAAGCGCGGCAAACGAAATGTCGAAATGCGCCGCCGGAATGGTCAAGTTGAGGACAAGATCGATCTCCGGGTCCGCCAGCAACGCATCGACGCCGAGTGCCTGGATGCCATATTCCTTCGCCCGCACCGCCGCCATGTCGGCCGAAATATCGGCACAGGCGCGCAATTCGATCCCGCCAAAAAGCCCGGCGTTGCGCAGGTAAGTCATCGAGATGTTGCCGCATCCGATGACGCCGATCCCGAGTTTGGTCTTTGATGTCCCGTGCATTTTCGATCCTGCCTCCCAATGCGCTCATGGCCTGCCGGGATCCGCCCAGCCGTTAGGCGGATCGCTTTCGGAAAAGGCTATACAACATTTTAAATATTGACGTGCGTAAAACTTTTATACAACATGCGAAAATGTTGGTGCGATATCTGGGAGGCCGCCAGCCCTGGGAGGAGAAAATGACAGGCATGAAAACCGGCCGACCGCCGATGCGAATCCTGTGGGCTATGCGCGCATTGGATACTCGGTCGCAGCCAGGGACCGCGACGGGGTCAGGCATAGATCACCTTGGCCCCGGTCCTATCAAGCTGGCTGCGTATCGGGTCGGACAGGCCGTCGTCGGTGATCACGACATCGACGCTCGACAGCGAAAATGCCTTGGAGGTCCCGCTGACGCCCCATTTGCTCGAATCCGCAAGGAGGACAACGCGCCGGGCCATGCGCACGAGGTTTCGCTTCGTTCGCGCCATGTCTTCGTTCACGTCGACCACATCCAGTGACGAGTCAATCGCATGCGCTCCAACAAAGACCTGATGCGCTACCAAGCCGCCGAGAGCCGTGTCGGCATCGGTGATCAGTGTGCTCACCGTGTCTGGATAGACCCGGCCGCCGATCATGTGAACGTCGAGCCCGGGCCGATGCATCAGATGCTGCACGATATTCATCGCCGTGGCCGCGACCACGACATTGCTGAGCGGCGGTAACAGCATGGCAACCTGCATCAATGTCGAGCCGCCGTCGAAGATGACCGATTGGTTGTCCTCGAACAGTTCTACCGCTGCCCGGGCGATGCGTTTCTTTGCATCGAGGTTGGTTTGCATCCGCCGGGCGAACGCGGCCGTGGTCGAATCCGTGGTCCGGGTCACCGCGCCTCCGCGGGTCTTGGTCAGCAGTCCCTTGCGGTCCAGTATCTCGAGGTCGGAGCGCACCGTGACTTCCGATACGCCAAAATCGTCTGACAGGTCCTTGATGCGGACCTGTCCGCTACGTTGCACTTCACCCAGGATCGATTGGCGTCTCTGCTCTGACAACATTGCCCTGTCCTTGCCTCCATCCGCCAAGCAATCACCCTGGCCTCGGTTCACTCTACCAAAAATATGCGAATTCGAAAGCTTTCGAAAGATTGCATTTGTCTTTTCTTTCGCAAACACTGGGTGCAGGATTTTGAAATCAATCGATTGGAGAATTTTGGACTCATGAGCCTCGGAACCAAGGTGCGCCTGGCGCGCCTCTTCTCACATCCATCGGGGAATCTTTTTGGCGGCGCGGTCGACCACTTTGTCGGCTATGGCGACGTGCGCAAAGGAGGTCTTGCCGATCTGCCGGGCGCCCTTGCACGCGTCATGGTAGGCAAACCCGACTACGTCAGCATCCAGCCCGGCACCGCGCGCCATCTGTGGCCGCAATACGCGGGCAAGGCTTGCCTGGTGATCCAGGCCGGCTGCTTCACCCCGGACGATCGCATCAGTGAACTGATTGCAACGCCCGAGGATGCGGTGCGCGCTGGCGCCGATGCGTTGGCCGTGGCCATTCCGGTGCGCGGCGCGACCGAGGGCAAATACATACGCTGGCTGACCGATTCGGTGAACGCGGCGGCCCGTTACGGCATGCCGGTGGTGGCGCATATCTACCCTCGCGATTTCACCGACGGGGCAAAAATCGTTTTCACCCCCGACGAGATCGCCTATGCGGCACGCATCGGCTACGAGTCCGGCGTCGATGTGATCAAGATCGGTTACACGGGCGATTTCGAGTCGTTCCGAGAGACCGTTCGGACCTGCCCGGTGCCGGTTGTGATCGCCGGTGGTCCGAAGACCGACACGCTGCTCGGCGCCCTTCAGCAGACGGCGGACGCCATCCGTGCCGGCGCGCGCGGTGCCGTGGTGGGCCGCAATCTCTGGGGGCACGGCGATCCGGAAAAGGCAGCGATCGCCTTTCGGGGCGTCATCCATGACGGCCTTTCGGCGCAAGACGCCCTGGCGAAGGCGGGTGCCTGAACCATGCCCGCCGTCCCTTCAATCCTCGGCTTCGGAGCTATTGCGATCGACGACATCGTCTATGTCGATCAGCCGTTGTCGGCGGGCAAGGGGAAGGTTCTGCAAAGTGCCCGAGCTTTCGGGGGAAATGTCGCGACGGCACTTGCCGCCGTCGCGCGGCTCGGCGGAAGCGCCGGGTTCGTCGGATGGCTGGGCAGTGCCGCCGACGACGCCGTGTTGTGCGATCTCGTTGCGAGCGGCGTTGAAACCGCGTTTGCGCCGCGCCACCCGCACGCGCGCCCGGTGCGCTCGCGGATCACCGTCGGTTCGGATGGGGAGCGATTCATCGCGTATGACGACGAAGCGATGCTGGGCACCGCGCCGGACTTTCCGGACGAGGTTCTCAGCCGCGCGACAGTCCTGATCGTCGACAGTTACGGGATCGGGTCGCTGGATGTCGTGGCTCGGGCTCGCGATCTCGGCCTTGCGATCCTCGGCGATGTCGAATGGAGCCACGGCCCGGCCACCGAGAGACTGATCGGGCTCTGCGACCATCTCATTCTTCCGCTCGGCTTCGCGCGGACCGCCACCGGCCGCCAGTCGCCGGCCGAGATACTCGATGCATTGTGGTTGCCGTCGCGCTCCGCCGTGGTTCTGACGGATGGCGGCAGGGGCGTCTTCTATCGCGGACGCGACGAGACAGGGCTCTGGCACCTGCCTCCGCACCAGGTTGCCGTCGTCGACTCGACCGGCGCCGGTGACTGCTTTCATGGCGCCTATGCCCTTGCATTGACACGCGGGGCCGACACCGCAGGCCGGGTCGCATTCGCGGCCGCGGCGGCGGCCCTTTCGATAACGGGGCGGGGCGGGCGCGAGGCGCTTCCGACCGACGCCCAGGTCACGGAACTCCTGGCATCGACGAACGCGCCGTCGGCAGTCGAACTGAAATATGCGCGGCTCGATACCGGAACATAGCCCGAACTATCCGAGGAAATATTTCGCAGGTGAACGTAAGCCGAAGACAATCATAAAAATCAGTGGCTTAGACTTGTGGAGGGAGGAATATGGCAGAAGTCGTTCTTGAAAATATCTGCAAGACATACGGGAACAATTTTCACGCAATCGACCAATTGAACCTGTCGGTCAAGGACGGTGAGTTCTTGATTCTCGTCGGGCCGTCCGGCTGTGGCAAATCCACCGCGCTGCGGATGATCGCGGGATTGGAGGACGTCACCAGCGGCAGCCTTCGGATCGGCGGAATAGACGTCGTCGACATGCCGCCCAAGGACCGCGACATCGCGATGGTCTTCCAGAGCTACGCCCTCTACCCGCATATGACGGTGTTCGAAAACATCGGCTTTTCGATGCGGCTGGCAGGCAAGCCGAAGGCCGAGCGCAAAAAGCGCGTGGACGAGATCGCCAAAACCCTTCAACTGACGTCTCTGCTGGACAGCAAACCCGCGAACCTTTCAGGCGGGCAGCGTCAAAGGGTTGCCATGGGCCGCGCCATGGTGCGCGAGCCGGCAGCCTTTCTCATGGACGAACCGCTTTCCAATCTGGATGCGAAACTGCGTGTTCAAATGCGCGCCGAAATCACCAGTCTGCAAAAGCAGCTCGGCGTAACGACCATATATGTGACCCACGACCAAACCGAAGCCATGACGATGGGCGACAGGGTCGCGGTGTTGAAAGGCGGCGTGCTGCAGCAGGTCGACACACCCAAGAGGCTCTATGAATCGCCGGTGAACGCCTTCGTTGCCGGCTTCATCGGGTCTCCTTCGATGAACCTTTTCGAGGCAACCCTGACGGGCGACGAACTGATGTCCGGCGCCCTGGCCATCCGGCTGCAGGATGCAGCCTTCGTGCGCAGGCCGGGCTTGAGGTCGTATGCGGGGCGCAAGGTCGTGTTCGGCATACGACCGGAGGATCTCTATGACAGCAGCCTCGAATCCGGCCGCAAGTATCAGACGATACCGGCAAAGGTGACCTCGATCGAAGAACTTGGATCCGAACAAATCGTCCATCTCGACATCGACGCGGTCCGGGTGGACTCCGGCGACCCTGACGCGGTGCAGGATTTCGGCCTGGCGTCGAATGCGGTGGCGAAATTCGAACCGACCAGCACAGTCCGCTCCGGCTCGGAAATCAGGTTGGCCCTGGATGACGCCAAGCTCCATTTCTTCGACCCGGAGACGCATCTGGCAATTTGAATATCAGCGATAAGACCCGCGGGTGAGGGTGAGGCACCTGCATAAGAAGATTTGTGAGTAACCAGACGATCGGCCGCATTGTGCGGTCGAATATAAAGAAGGAGGAGAAGATGACGTTTCGTATAAAACCCGCGATGCTGAAAATAGCCGCAGCCGCATGGTTGCTTGGCGCAACCGGCGCCATGGCGGATACGACGCTGGAATTCACCCAATGGTGGGAGCCCGAATTGCCGGCTGGCTCGCTCAGGGCAATCATGGATGACTTCGAGGCCGCAAATCCCGGAATCAAAGTGACGCTGGTCAGTGGGCCCTACGCGACCACGCGAGACCAGATCTCGGTTGGTGCTGCAACCGGAACGCTCAGCGACGTCGTCGGTCTCGACGGTGCCTGGGTGAACAATCTGAATGCGCAGAGCGCACTCGCCGACATGAATCCGATGATGGATGCGAGCGCTTTCGACAAGAGCCAGGTCGCGGACATCATCAAGGTGGACGGCAAGGCGGTGATGTTTCCCGTGGCTTCCTTCGTCTATCCGGTCTTCGTGAATTTGGACCTCGCCGCCCAGGCAGGCGTGACCAAGCTGCCGTCGACCCGTGCGGAGTTTCTCGAAGCCGCCAAGAAGATGACGATCGCCGACAAGAACCAGTATGGCTGGGTGCTGCCCCTCTCGCTGCAAACGCCATCCGGCGTCCAGAACGACATGATGTCGTGGGTTTGGGCTTCGGGTCAGTCGATGATGGCGAACGGCAAGCCGGACCTTGAGGGCAAACCGGTGGTGGACATGCTCACCTTCGTCAAATCTCTCAACGACGCCGGAACCATCTCGCCCGGCATCGCCACCAAGACCGAGCAGGAAAAGGTCGAGGAGTTCGTCAACAACCGCGTCGGGATGATGATCGACTCGCTCGCGCATGTGAACCTCATCCGCAAGCGCAATCCCAAGCTGAACTTCGACCTCATCCCGGTCCCGGTCGTGGAAAACTATACCGGCAAGCGCGGCCTTCCCTATGCCTCCTGGGGCATCGGCATCTCTGCTGCCTCGAAACATCAGGAAGAGGCCTGGAAACTCGTCCAATATGTGATGAGTGAAAAGGTGAACGCCAAGCTCGTATCGCTTGCAAACGCCTTCCCCGGCAACGTCAACGCCAAGCCCGATTTCGTGACCTCGGACAAGGCTTTCGGCAAGGCTTTCGAAATCTTCAAGACCGGTTATCTCGCCAATGAGTTCACGGGCCTGCCGGTGGCAGAAGACCTGATGACCCAGTTCGACGTGCAAGCCCAAAAGATGCTCGCCGGCGAGCAATCTCCGGAACAAGCAGCCGCCGCCGCTCAGAAGGGCTGGATGGCGAAATTCTGATCGGCCTGTTCCCGTTTGCTATCTTCGACCGGGTGGCCTGACTTCGGGCAGGCCACCCGGCAACAACGGATCGGCAATTTGAGTGGACCTGTTTTTGAAGCTTACCTTCTCTTGAAGGCGTATCCCAAGGTTGGCACATGACCCGGCAAAAGCGTTCCCACCATAAGCTCAAACGAGCGGTCGCACCCTACCTCTATCTGTCGCCCTCGCTGCTCATAATCGGGCTTCTGATGCTGCTGCCGATGGTGACGGTGATTGGCTACTCGTTCCAGAACAGCGCGGTGCTGCGTCGTGACCCATCCTTTGCCGGACTGAAACACTACCAGGCGATCTTCGACGACCCCGTGTTCTGGGCTTCGCTGTGGCACACGCTCTACTTCACATGCATGAGTGTCATTTTCCACATGACCATCGGCATGGCCTTCGCGCTCATGCTGAACAGCGACCGCATCAATCCGACGCTGCGCAATATCCTGCGCGTGCTCTATATACTGCCTTGGCTGTTCACCGCGGTGATTATCGCCGTGATCTGGCGCCTGCTGCTTGAGCCGAACGGTGTCGTGAATAGCATTCTCATGCAAATCGGCATCATCGGTTCCAAGGTCGAATGGTTTTCCTCGCCTGAGACCGCGCTGCACGCGGTCACCTTTGCCAACATCTGGGCGGGCTATCCGCTCTTCATGGTCAGCCTGCTCGCGGGTTTGCAGGGCATTCCCAAGGATTTCTACGAGGCTGCCGATATCGACGGGGCGAAAGCCTACCAGAAGCTGATCTTCATCACCATTCCGCAGCTGATGCCGATCATCATCAGCATCTCGCTGCTTGACTTCATCTGGACCATGCAGGTCTTCCCGTTAATCTGGATAACGACGGGCGGTGGCCCGATCTACTCGACCGAGGTCCTCAGCACCTACACGTACAAGCTGGCGTTTTCGAGCTACAACCTGTCGCAGGCTTCAGCCAGCGCTGTGGTCATCTTGTTGATCTCTCTCGGCCTGACGCTGTTCTATATTCGCTATCAGAAGGCTCGGTAGTCATCATGAGGAAAAGGCATACGCCGAAAGACAGGCTGATCACCGTCGCGCTCCATGTAGCGCTTGCAGCGGGGCTCTTTTTCGCGGCATTTCCGATCTACTGGATGCTGAGCAGCTCGTTCAAATCGAATACCGAAATCTTTGCCTTGCCACCAACCATCCTGCCAAAGGCGTTTACGCTGGAAGCGTATGCAGCCATCCTTGGCGACCCGGTAAAGCTGCGCTTCTTCTTCAACAGCTATTTCGTGGCGGGAGCGGTGACCGTGCTGACGGTGCTGATCGCCTTGCTGGCGGCCTACGGGTTCAGCCGCTTCAACTTCCGCGGCAAGGGCATCCTGAACACAATCATCATCAGCACGCAGACGATTCCGCCGATCACACTTTTGATCCCCTTCTTCGGACTTGTCGTCTCATACGGCATCTTCGATACCTACGTCGCACTGATCCTGACTTACCTGGTGTTTACGCTGCCCTACGCGATCCTGCTGATGACGGGATATCTGAACACCTTGCCCCGCGATCTCGATGAAGCCGTGGCTGTCGATGGCGGCTCCAGTTGGACAGCGCTTTGGCGGGTGATTGTCCCGATTTCACTGCCTGGTATCGTGGCGACGTCGGTCTACACCTTCCTGTTGTGCTGGAACGAATTTCTCTTTGCGCTGACGCTGACGAAATCGACGTCCATGCGCACCGTCCCGATCGGCATCCAGCTGTTGATGGGGCAGCATGCCTTCGAATGGAACCAGATGATGGCAATGAGTGTGCTCGGCTCGCTACCGCTCTTGCTCATCTACCTCGTTGCCCAGAGGTACTTCCTCGCCGGCATGACCGCGGGCTCGGTCAAGTAGGACGTCCATCCCACGGCGACGCAGGGTGGCATCAAGCAATAGGCGATACCAAGGAATGAAAGGACGAACGTGAAAGAGCTCAAAGTCGGCTGCCAGACCTTCACCTGGGAAATGCTGGGAGACCGGTTTACCGGCGGCCCCGACGATCTGCTGAAGGCGATCGCCGATGGTGGCTATGCCGGCATCGAGATCACCGACACCATGATCGGACATTATGGCGACAAGCCGGAGGAGTTCGCCGCCGCGCTGAAGGCGTCGGGGCTGACGCTGGTTTCCTTCGCCTTTGGCTCGAACAGTGGTTTTACGCTGAAGGAGGAGATCGGCGCCGACCTCGAAACCGCCAAGCGCTGGATCGATTTCGCCGGCGCCTTCCCCGGCGCGCTGGTGTCGATGGGCTCTGCAACGGCGGTGTCCGACGGCCCGCGCGAGGACAAGTTCGCCATCGCGGCCGAGGTCTACAACAAGGCCGGCGAGATCGGACGCAAGGCCGGCGTCCAGGTTGCGGTGCATCCAAGCTCGCACCACAACACGCTGCTATTCGACCGCGCCGATTACGACACGATCTTTGCCTTGCTCGACCCCGACCTGGTCGGCTGGGTGCCGGATACCGGCCATATCCTGCGCGGCCACAAGGACATGTCCGATACGCTGCGCACCTACCGCGACCGCATCCGCTACATCCACCTCAAGGACGTCGATGCCAACGGTACCTGGGCCATGCTCGGCAAGGGCGTCTGCGACACCCCGGCGGTCATCGAGATCGCCAACACCGCACCGCGCTTCAACGGCTGGCTGGTGCTGGAGGAAGAATCCGAAACGGCCGCCGCCGATCCTGCCGGCGCGGTCAAGACCAACCGCCAGACTATGCGCAGCTACGGCGCCTGAAGAACGAGACGATGATCAAGAAACAGGACAGACGCCTCAGGGTCGGCGTGCTCGGCTGCGGCCCCATCGCGCAGTTCGCGCATCTGGAATCCTGCGTCAAGGCCGGCAATGCCGACCTCTACGCCATCTGCGACGCGGCACCCGATCTGCTTGCGCGCATGGGCGCCACTTACGAACCGCAGAAAATGTATTCCGACTATGAGGCAATGCTCGCCGATCCCGAGCTGGAAGCGGTGATCGTCGCCACGTCGGACGCCTATCATGTGCCGATGTCGATCAGGGCGCTCAACGCCGGCAAGCATGTTCTCTGTGAAAAGCCGATCGGCACCTCGGTCGAGGAGGGCGAGGCGCTGGCCGAAGCGGTCAGGCGCTCGGGCAAGATCCTGCAGGTCGGCCACATGAAGCGCTTCGATCCGGCACTGGAGGCCGCGCGCGACTTCGTTCGCGACGAGATCGGCGAAGTGCTGGCGCTGAAGGCCTGGTACTGCGATTCCACCCATCGCTACACCAACACCGATGCCGTGCAGCCGCTGCCCGTCACCAGCAGGCTAGCCAGGAAGCCAGCCGGAAATCCCAAGGCCGATCTCAGGCAATACTTCATGCTGGCCCATGGCTCGCATCTCGTCGACACGGCGCGTTTCCTGTGCGGCGATATCGTCGCCGTGCGCGCCCGCCTCAATGAGAAATTCGGCGCCTATTGCTGGTTCGTCGAAAGCGAGTTCGCCAGCGGCGCGCTCGGCCATCTCGACCTGACGGTTGCCGTGCGCATGGACTGGCACGAAGGTTTTCAGCTCTATGGCGAGAACGGCTCCGTTATCGCCAGGACATTCAACCCTTGGTACTTCCGCGCCAGCGAGGTGGAGATATTTCACGAGAAGACCGCCACGGCCCACAAGCCGCTCGGCGCCGATGGCCATTTCTTCCGCCGCCAGCTGGAAGGTCTTGCCGACACAGTCCTGAACGGCACGCCGATGCGTGGCGCCAATGTCGAGGACGGCATCGCCTCGATCCGCGCCATGGTCGCCATCGCGCGTTCGGTGGTATCAGGCGAGCGAGTCGAACTCGCCTCGGTGTCGGGGGCGGTGTGATGCGTCTCGGCATTTTCGCCAAGACCTTTGCCGGCACCGATCCGGCCGCCGTGCTGGCTGCGGTGCGGCAAGCTGGCTATGAGACGACGCAGTTCAATCTGGCCTGTGCCGGCCTGCCGTCGATGCCGGATGCTGTGCCGGCGGACGCCATCGCCTCCGTCCGTGCCGCCGCGCAGTCGAACGGCGTTTCACTCGCAGCACTGTCGGGCACCTACAACATGGCGCATCCCGACAAAGCCGTGCGCGACGACGGCCTCAGGCGCCTCGCCGTTGTCATCGAGGCTGCTGCTGCCCTCGGCATCCCGCTGGTCACGCTCTGCACCGGCTCGCGCAACGCCGCCGATCAGTGGGCCTATCATCCCGACAATGCCGATCCGGCCGCCTGGTCCGACATGGCCGCCGAGATGGCGAAGGCGCTGGCGCTGGCCGAAGGTGCCGGTGTCGATCTCGGCATCGAGCCTGAGCAGGCCAACATCGTCACCTCGGCCAGGGATGCGACCCGGCTGATCGCCGAGATGGGATCGAAGCATCTGAAGATCGTGCTCGATCCGGCAAACCTGTTCGAACACGCCACGCCCGGCGAGGCGCGCGCTATCGTTGCCGCCGCGATCGACGAGGCCGCCGGCCACATCGCCATGGCGCATGCCAAGGACCGTCATGGTGACGGTCGCTTTGCCACATCAGGACAAGGCATTGTCGATTTTCCGGATTTTGTTGCACGGCTAAAGGCAGCGGGCTTCGACGGACCGCTTGTCACCCACGGCCTGTCCGCCGACGAAGCCCCCGATGTCGCCGCCTTTCTGCGAAGGCTCCTCTGATGGGCGCCGCCCCGACGATCCTGCTTCGCGACGATGCAGCGCTTCGTGTCTTCGACACGGGGCAGGGCAGGCTTCCCGTCGTCTTCCAGCATGGCCTCGGCGGTGACGCAGCGCAGGTCGCGCAGAACTTTCCCGATGGTCCTTCATACCGTCGGCTGACCGTCGAATGCCGAGCGCAGGGCGGTTCCGGCGCCGGTAGCAAGCGCCCGTTTTCGATCGCGATGTTCGCCGATGATGTGCTGGCCGCCGCGGATGCGGCCGGCCTCGACCGTTTCGTCGCCGGCGGCATCTCGATGGGTGCGGCCATTGCCTTGCAGCTTGCCGCCCGGCACCCGGACCGGGTCGCCGGTCTCGTGCTTGTGCGCCCTGCCTGGGCTTTCGATGCGGCGCCGCAAAACATGCGCCCTTACGTGGAAGTGGCGGAGCTCATCCTCAGCCGTCCTTTATCGGAGGCGCGAGATATCTTCGCGGCGTCCGCGACGGCCGCCCGCTTTCACACCGAAGCGCCGGACAATCTTGCTTCCCTGCTCGGCTTCTTCGCGCGCGAAAACGCGCCCGTCTTCGCCGAGGTGATGCAGGCGATCGCAGAGGATGGACCTGGCGTGACGCGGGCAGCCGCCGCTGGCCTTGCGTTCCCTACGCTCGTCATCGGCAGCGGCATCGATCTCGTCCATCCGCTGGCCGCCGCCCGCAGCCTCGCCGACGCCATCCCCAATGCGACCTTTGCCGAGGTGATGCCGAAGGCCACCGACAAGGAGTGCCATTTCGCCGAAATTCGCGCCGCCATCGCGGACTTTCTCGACATGAATTTCAACAACCAGGACCAGTCATGATCTCGAAACCTCTCTCAGGCCCGGCCGCCATCGCCGCATTGCCGCGCGACCGGATGATCGCCGAATTCTCGCTCTGGTCGGCCAATCTCGCCAATTTCGAAAACGACTTGAAGCGCATCGAGCCCTATGTCGATCTTCATCATATCGATGTGGCGGACGGTCATTTCGCACCGTCCTTCCTGTTCTTCCCCGATCTCGTCGCCCGCATTGCGGGGCTGACGGCGAAACCCATCCATGTCCACCTGATGGTCGATGAAGCAATCGTCGAGGCGCAGACGCGCCAGTTCATCGAAGCCGGCGCCGACATGATCAGCGTCCATGCCGAGAATGGCGAAGCCGGATTGCGCGCCGTGCGGCTGGCGCGGGAGCTCGGCGCCGAGGCCGGCGTCGTACTCAGGCTGGAGACGCCTGTGGAAGCAGTGACGGCCTTCGTCCCGGAAGCCGCCTTCGTGACGCTTCTTGGAACCGCAATCGGCGTCAAGGGACAGAGCCTGTCGGACAAGGCCTGCGACAGGCTGGGCGCTGCCCGCGCCATCCTGAGAGAGGCCGGCCGCGAGGCGCAAGTGGTTCTGGCGGCCGATGGCGGCATCCGCCACGAGACCGTGCCGTTGCTGCGTGCCGCCGGGGCCGAAACCGTGGTTCTCGGTTCGCTCGCCTTCGGTGACAAGGACCTCGCCGGCCGCATCGGCTGGCTGCACGGCTTGAAGGTCGCGGCATGACATCAGAAGCCGCCCTTGCGATCGATCTTGGCGGGACGGAGCTTCGCGCCGCCCTGGTCGACCGCGACGGCAAGATCCTGGCATTCGCGGCGGTGCCGACGCAGGCGCAGGCCGGTCCCGATGTGGTGATCGGCCAGATCGAGGCGTTGGCGGCGACAGTCCATGCCGAGGCCCCGGCACTTTCGATCGTCGGCGTCGGCGTCGGTGCACCGGGGCCGCTCGATCCGCTGGCCGGCATCGCCGTCGGCCCGCCGACGCTCGCCGGCTGGCTGGACGTGCCGCTTGCCGACATCCTGGAACGGCGGCTCGGCCTGCCGGTGCGGCTGGAGAA
>NZ_RZTC01000104.1:0-6072 GCF_004023165.1 Mesorhizobium sp. M7A.F.Ca.MR.176.00.0.0
GGATTCGACCCGGCGAACGACCACGCGGTCATGAAGCGGGCGGAACTTCGACTTTGCCATTTTTTCTTCCTCGATGAGAACGGTGAGAAACAGTTCCTCCATCCGGCGGCGCCGGACATGTGGTTAGCACTCACCAAAGGCGAGTGCTAACGTGGCGCTGAAATAGGCTGGCGGCGCGCCGGAGTCAAGGCGCTCGGAGCGCCTCTTGGCGGCATGATGATGAACTTACCGGTGCCTGGCCGAACCGAGTACCAGAAGCGGGCACCGTTCGGCCAGCGGATAGCTGCCGCTCGGCACGACGCGCACCTCGCCGAACCAGTTGGCGGCCTCTTCGATCAGCGTGGCCAGCGTCGCGAAACTGTAGCCTATGTCCGAGCCGGCATAGACGTCGATCGTGTTGATCGAGCTCATGCTCCACCCCGTCCTTGCGGCAAGAGCTTCGCGGTCTGGGAACAGTCTGCCGAACGTATCGCGGATCGTTGCCACCTTGATGGCGAAATCGGGGTCGTTCGTCGTGGACGCCATCGCGATCCGCCATCTGAGCGCGTGGAAATTCTCGACCCCGCCGGCCAGAACCAGAGCTTCGACGCCGCGCAGATCATCTGCCGTTTCCGGTCGTGCGAAGACGCGGATCGCTGCGCGCCTGCCAGGCTTCAGCACCCTGGCAACCTCGCCAAACAACGAACTGCGCGCCGCCTGGGAATCGACCGCCGACAGGCATCCGTCGCCGATGACGGCGTCGATGCTTGCGTGATCCACGGGCAGGTTAAGCCAGTTGCCGGCGATTGCCCTTCGCGAGCCGTCGTCGCCGGCCCATACGCCGGAAATCATGGCCGCCGACTGGTCGACCGCCAACATCGACTTGCCCAGAATTGCCAATTCCGGGGTCACCCCCAAGAGGAGGACATCGGCATTTCCAAGATCAAGTTCGCGATCGAATATAGCGACGGTTTCCGCTGTTGGCCGGAGCGGCGCTTCCAGAAGTTTCCAATGGCGATGGTAATCGTCCCAATGATTTGTCATGCAATTTATTGGCCCCTGGACGCCTGGATTTGGATACCCGCCGGGGCTTAATAGAGGTCGTCGGACAAGCCAAGACATTTCAAGAATTTACAGACAGTCCAAGAGGTAGATAGTGGCGCGCATCGTTGTGATAACGCACGAGCATGACAGGTTCCTGGGCAGGCGCGACATCCTGCTGCGCAGGAGCAGCCCATACATGCTGTTCGACATTCTTGCGGAATTGAAAAGGCGCGGCCACTCGGTTCAGGTTCAGCAAGGCCTGTCGAAGCCGGTCAGCGGCGATATGGCGGTATTGCATGTCGATGCCACGGTGACGCCCGCGGACTATGTCGACTACGCCCGGAGTTTTGCCTTCTGCCTCAACATCGGCGCCGCCGACATATCCAAGCGGCGGATCAGCGGCGCATTGGTCGACAGAACCGACAGCTGGCAAGGTCAGGTGATCGTCAAAAGCAATCTCAACAATCGGGGTATTCCGGAGACGCTCCTCAACCGGCGATCCGAGCGTGCCGGGAAACAGCAGCCGTTTCCGCGCTTGCCAGCCTTGCATCCTTATGAGGTCCATGGATCTCTCGGCGACGTTCCAGATGGCGTCTTTGATTGCGACGATCTCGTCGTGGAAAAGTTCATTCCGGAGAGAGAACCCGACGGTTTTGCTGTTCGTTTCTGGGTGTTTTGCGGAGAGCGCGAGCGCTGCACCCGCTACGTCTCCCCGAACGGCCTGGTCAAGGCATCGGAGACGATCCGGCGCGAGCCCGTCCCGGTGCCCGACGAATTGCGTGAGCGTCGGCGTGAACTCGGCTTTGACTATGGAAAATTCGATTTCGTCATGCATGAGGGCAGGGCCGTCCTCCTCGACGCAAACAAGACTCCCGGCCGTCCGCAAAATCTCGTCAAGATGTTCGCGGCCGGCGCTTTCGATCTGACAAACGGCTTCGAAGGCCTCATTCCTCGAGCGAAATAGGCCGCGGCTGAGATCGCCGCGGACACCCTATAAAAACAGCCGCAGCTGCGTGTGAATGATAGACCGGTAATCCTCGATGGTCTGGCGGCTTTCCGCTTCGCCCTCGGCGAGCGCCAGGCGCACCACGCCGCCGGCGAGCTGGAAGATCAGCAGGACCATGCGTTCGAATTGCTCGCGCCTCTCGGGCTCGAGCAAGGCGATGACGTGGTCGCAGAACATTTTGGCCTGGTGTCGGGTTTCGGCGATGTCGAGGTTTTTGAGCGCCTTGTCGGCCTGGATGGCGTTCTGCAGATCCTGGATGGCCGGATCGCCGGCGACACGGCTGAGATAATCATCGAGCAGCCGGTCAGCGGCCACTATCACGTCGTTCGCCTCGCGGATTTCGGCGAT
Source organism: Mesorhizobium sp. M7A.F.Ca.MR.176.00.0.0 (assembly GCF_004023165.1). Classification (NCBI taxonomy): domain Bacteria; kingdom Pseudomonadati; phylum Pseudomonadota; class Alphaproteobacteria; order Hyphomicrobiales; family Phyllobacteriaceae; genus Mesorhizobium; species Mesorhizobium sp. M7A.F.Ca.MR.176.00.0.0. The sequence continues at coordinate 2,378 of NZ_RZTC01000104.1, forward strand.
GATCGTCGTCAGCCGTGCCCGGCTGACCTCTGAAAACCGCTCATAGAGCATCGCCAGGATCGCCGATTTGTTGGGAAAATAGTGGTAGACGGTGGCGATCGGCCCGCCCGCCAGCATGCCGACTTCCTTCATGGTGACGGCGTCGATACCCTTTTCCCCGATCAGCCGCATGGTCGTCGACAGGATCGCGTCGATGCGCTCGCGGCTGCGTTCCTGCTTGGGCCTGCGCCTCGGCTCGGTCGCCATTCTCTTCAATTCCGTCATGCACCGATCTTTCGCACGGCTTCCCAAATTCCGGTTGACAAGAAATATGATCAAGTATCAGTTTCTGAAATACTGACAGGTTGTCAGCTTTTTTGCCGCACGGCAAGGACGTTGGGAGGCGCCTTTGGCTTCGACAGATACCAGCCACGCAGGCAGTGGCGACTGGCTGGTCGGCAATCCGACCGGCTGGCAGCTCGCCTCGGCCTTGTGGATCGGTTCGGTCGGCCTGCTCATCCTCGGCCTGCAGCCGGTGCTGCTCGGCGCCCTTTACACTGAGGGCCATGTCAGCGGCGACGAACTGGCGCTGGTCGCCACAGCCGAGATGATCGCTATTGCCATCGGTTCGGCTGTCGTGGCGATGCTGCTTTCGGCGCACCACATGCGCTGGAAAAGTGCCGTCCTTCTGCTGCTGCTGGCGCTGGCCAATGTGTGGACGGCCTATGCCGCGAGCGCCAGCACGCTGACTGCGGCCCGCGCCCTGGCCGGGCTCGCCGAGGGCGGTCTGGTCGCCATCGCCACCGAACTGATCGCCCGCTCGCGGCGCGCCGAGCGCATCGGCGGCTATTTCGTCACCATGCAGACGCTGGCGCAATGCGCGCTCGCCTTGTTGCTGGCGCTCTATGTCATCCCGGCCGCAGGGTCGGCGGGCGGCTTCATCGTTCTTGCCGTCGTCTGCGTCGTGTCGCTGGTGGTCGCCTTCACTGTTCCCGGTGACTATGCCGACCTACCCAAGGAGGAGAACCTGGCCAATGTGCTGACGCTTCCCTCGACGACCGCGCTGCTGTCCGTCTTCTGCTATTTCATGTTCTTCGGCGCGGTCTGGGCCTTTCTGGAACCGCTTGGCGCACAGTATGGCATCGATGGCCGCACCGTCGGCCTGATCGTCTCGGCCAGCCTCGCCGTGCAGGTCCTGGGTGCTATGACGGCCACCGTGTTCGAGGCGCGCATCGATTATCGCCTTGCCATCGCGGCGATCGGCGTCGTCGCGCTTGTCAGCTCCCTGGTTCTTGCCAGTAGCCCTGGCCTGACAACGTTCTGGGTCGCTGCCTTGGCCATGGGCTTTATCCTGCTGTTCATCGTGCCCTACCAGATACGTCTGGCGATCACCGCCGACGAGACGCGGACCGCCGTGCTGCTGGTGCCAGCAGCCCAGCTTTTCGGCCTGGCGATCGGGCCGATCGCAGCGTCGCTGCTCATCGATGGCAAGGATTTCCGGCCAGTTCCGGAATTCGCCGCCGCCAGCGCGGTGGCCAGCGTGGCGCTGCTCGGTCTCTTCGTCCTTGTGTCGCGTCACCGTCGTGCGGTTGCCTGAGCGGGGAGGTGGCATGTCGAACATTTGGAGCAACTGGTCGGGCTTTGTAAGCGCCGAGCCCAAGCTGATCGCCAGCCCCGGCGATGCCGGTGAACTCGGTGATCTCGTCCGGACCGCGCCTGGCCCGGTGCGCGTCGCCGGTGCCGGTCATTCCTTCACGCCGCTGGTGAAATCGCAAGGCACGATCCTGTCCCTGGAGAGGCTGGAAGGGCTGGTCTCGCACGACGCCGAAACACATCGGGCGCGGGTGCGGGCAGGGACCCGGCTCGGCCCGCTGATGCGCATCCTGCAAGGCATTGGCCAGGGCCTGCCCAATATGGGCGACATCGACCGCCAGGCGATCGGCGGCGCGCTGGGTACCGCCACGCATGGCTCGGGACCGACGCTCGGCGCCTATCACACGCAGTTGGAGACGGTGCAGATCGTCGACGGGCTTGGCAAGGTCCGCGACTTCAAGCGGGCAGGGGATCAGGACATGATCCACGCCATGGGCGTCGCGCTCGGCGCTTTTGGCGTGCTCACCGAAGTGACGCTGAACAACATCGCGACCTACCGGTTGCGCCGCCGCAAATATGTGCTGCCGATCACTGAGATGCTGCGCGATTTCGAGGCGATGATGGCCGCGCATCGCTCGGCCGAATTCTACTACATTCCGTTCTCCGGCTATGCGCAGTTCATCGCCAGCGATTTCAGCGACGCCGCACCCACCGCACGGCCGCCGGAAGAGGACGAGGCGGGTTTGAGGACGCTGCGTCGGCTGCGCACCTCACTTGCCTGGCTGCCATCGCTGCGTGGCCGCCTGATCCGTTCGGCGGCCGCCAGATTTCCCGCCGAGGACTACGTGCAGGACTGGCTCAACGTCTATGCCAGCGACCGGCAGACCAAGTTCAACGAGATGGAATATCATTTGCCGTTCGAGGAGGGGCCGAAGGCGCTGGCCGAGATCATCGAGCTGACTGAGAAGCGTTTTCCCGAGGTCTATTTCCCGATGGAGGTGCGCTCGGTCGCGCCGGACCAGTTCTGGCTTTCGCCATTCTACAACAGGCTGACCTGCTCCATCGCCATCCACCATGATGCAGCGAACGATCCGTTGCCGTTCATGCGGGCGGCAGAGCCGATCTTCCGCAGATATGGCGGCAGGCCGCATTGGGGCAAGATGCACAGCCTGAAAGCGGCGGATCTGAAAAAGCTCTATCCGCGCTGGGACGACGCCATGGCGGTGCGCCGCGACGTCGATCCGCAAAACCGCTTCGTCTCGCCCTATATGGCCGGCTTGTTCGGCATCGAATGATGACCACCTATTTTTCCACCCTCTCGGATGCGCTGAAGGAAGCCGGCATCTTCCAGCCCTGCCTGCTGCTCGATCGCGACCGGCTGGACAGCAACATTGCCCTGGCGAAGGGGAGAGTGGATCCCGGCCTGGCCGTGCGGCTGGTCGACAAATCGCTCGCCTGCATGCCGCTGCTTGCGTATATTGCCAAGGCGCTTGGCAGTGAGCGCTTCATGACCTTCCACCCGCCGATCAGCGAGGCGGTGCTGAAGGCGTTCCCGGATGCCGATCTGCTCTACGGCAAGCCGATGCCGATCGGCGCGGCAAGGGCGGCGCTGGTGAAAGCCGATACCGACTGGTCGCGCGTCTGCTGGCTGATCGACAGCGAGGAGAGACTGGCGGAATATGGCGCCCTCGCTGGCGAACTCGGCATCGGCCTGCGCATCGCTTTCGAGATCGATGTCGGGCTGCATCGCGGCGGTTTTGCTGATCCCGCAGCCTTGTCGAAGGCGTTGAGCGCGTTGCCGGCCCGGCTGCATTGCGAAGGCGTCATGGCCTACGAGGCGCATGCGCCGCTCATCCCCGGCCTTTTCGGCGGACCGGCAAAGGCATTGACCAAGGCGTCGGCGCAGGCTGCGGCATTCGTCGCCTGTCTCGGCGCCGACCAGCGCCGCATCCTGAACATCGGCGGCAGCAAGACCGCGCTGCTTCATCATGGCGGCGCGGCCAATGAGGTCTCGATGGGCTCGGCCTTTGTGCTGCCCAGCGACTTCGATACGCCAGGCCTCGACGGCTTCCAGCCGGCGGCCTTCATCGCCACGCCGATCCTGAAAATGGTCGAGCCGACGC
>NZ_RZTC01000104.1:6082-6519 GCF_004023165.1 Mesorhizobium sp. M7A.F.Ca.MR.176.00.0.0
CTGCCCGGCCCGCCGGCCGTCACCCGCCTGCTGCAGGCGCTCGGCCGGTTCCCGCGCAAGGGTTGCTACCTCTATGGCGGCAAGTGGATGGCCGAGCCGGTCTTCCCCGAAGGCATGAAGGCGAACGGGCTGCTCGGCCTGTCCTCCAACCAGCAATTCATGGGCTTGCCCGCCGACGCGACCGCAAAGCCCGGCGACTACGCGTTTCTAAGGCCGACGCAGAGCGAAGCCGTGCTGCAGCAGTTCGGGTCGATCGCGGTGTTTTCCGGCGGCCGGATCGCCGATCGCTGGCCGGCGTTGCCGATGGCCTGACCGACTACGCCTTCACCGGTATCCAGATCTCCAGCCCGCCCTTGCCGCTGCGCGGGTCGAATTCGGGGCCGTAGCGTTCGAATTCCGGCGCGTCCGCGATCTCATGCCCGGAGGCCGGCAGCCAT
>NZ_RZTC01000104.1:6529-20904 GCF_004023165.1 Mesorhizobium sp. M7A.F.Ca.MR.176.00.0.0
GATCGTGTTGACCGTCCGGCGGATGGTCGAGATGTGTTCGCGGTGGGCAAAGACCGCATATTTCTGCGCCGGCACCCGCACCCGGTAGAAGTCCCTGGGCAGGTCGGAGAAGTCAGACACTTCGACGCCGGCGATGTAGTCGAAATTGCCGGCATCGTCGCCGTTGACGCAGACGCCATAGGCGACGTCGCCGGTCTCGCCCGGAATGTTGCCGATATAGGGGCCGAAGCGCTGCCACTGCATCGGGATGGCGGCGCTGGTTTCGCAGCTGTAGCGTTCGCCGAGGCCGGCGATCAGGAACGGCCGGCTGGTCTCGAAACCCGGCGGTTCGAGATTGGTGAGGAGGGACTGGTCCATCAGGATCGGCTCCACGAGGTCGAGCTTGTCGAGTGTGCCCTGCGCGCGCACCAGTTCCGGCGTGGTGCCGAACTGATCGCGGAAGGCACGGGTGAACGCCTCATGCGAGTTGTAGCCGGCGTCGAGCGCGACGGCGAGGATGTCGGGCGCCCCGCCCGCCAGCTTGCGCGCCGCCTCGGTCAGCCGGCGTGAGCGCATGTAGCCCATCACCGACCGGCCGGTGGCGGCGCCGAAGGCGCGCGTCACATGAAAACGCGACACGCCGCTGCTTTGCGCGACATCATCAAGCGAGATCGCCTCCGGCAGATGGCTTTCGACGAACCACAGCGCTTTCTCGGTCGGGTCCATTTTTCTCCTCGCATTGGCCGGATCATCTTGGCGCCTTTCCCCAAGGCCAGTTTGATCGAAATTGCGCATCCCGTGCAATCTGCGCCGATGCCGGTCGCCATCCGGCCAACCGCCCCATGAGCTTTCGCTTGACAGCGACCGGCGTCATCTCTTAGATATGTTATATTATTACATAACGAGAGCATGCGATGCCTTCCCTTAGCTGGCCCACCACTCCGTCCGAGAAATCCATTGCGAAGCGATCGGCGCAAATCTACGCTGAAGCGGTGATGGTCCCCGAGTCGAAAGGCGAGGGGTGAAAAGGGAACACGGTGAGGCCTGCTCAGGTCGAGACCGTGGCTGCCCCCGCAACTGTAAGCGGCGAGCAAAATCCGTGAATGCCACTGGCCGGCAAGGCTGGGAAGGCTGGATGGCGCAACGACCCGTGAGCCAGGAGACCTGCCATCACTGAGTTGACCGGACGGGGTGTGCCGGGAGGAAACGCGAATCCCGGTCTTGTCGGCCGGTTCGCCAGCTTCCTTCCGTCGCCAGTTTTGGAAAGTGACGGAAAGTTGGACGGCTCCATCCATCGCATCGTCGTATATACGCTTTGCCGTCCCGGCAAGCCGGCGGGCAGCAGCCGATGACCGTAGCGCTTCTCGAAGCCCGTGACCTCTGCGTCACGGCGAATGGGCGGGATCTGGTTCAGGCGGTCAGCTTCTCGGTGGCCGCCGGCGATCGCCTTGCCATCATCGGTCCCAACGGCGCCGGCAAGACGACGCTGCTGCGCATGCTGTCGGGCATGCTGCGGCCGAGCTCCGGCGAGGTGAAGCTCGGCGGGCGCCGCCTGGACAGGATTTCAGCCGCCGAACGGGCGCTGCACATTGCCGTGGTCGGCCAGACCGACCACCCCGATCCGCGGCTGGCGCTGATCGACTATGTCGAGCTTGGCCGCGTCCCGCATGCCGGGCTGCGGCGCAGGAGCGAGGAACGCGAGATCGTCGTCGATGCACTGCGCCGGACCGGCCTGCTGCCGCTATTTGGCCGCACCATCGGCTCGCTGTCGGGCGGCGAGCGCCAGCGCGCCCAACTTGCGCGCGCCATCGCCCAGCAGCCAAAAATCCTGTTCCTCGACGAGCCGACCAACCATCTCGACCCGCGTGCCCGCGGCGAACTGCTCGACCTCGTGGCAGGCTTCGAGATGACGGTGATCGCGGTGCTGCACGATCTGGCGCTGGTGGCACCGTTCGCCACCAGGGTGGCGGTGATGAACCATGCCCGTCTGCAAGCGCTCGCCGCACCGCGCGAAGCGCTGACCCAAAAGCTGATCCGCGAGATTTTCGGCATCGATGTGCTGCGTCTGCGCCATCCGACCGAAGACCGCGAACTGACGGTGTTCGATGTGCCGAACCGTGCCGCGCCGCCGACGTGATTGAAGCCATTTCGTAGTTGACCCAATCCCATCCACAAGGAGCAAACCCGTGAAACGCCTGGCCTTTTCGCTTGTCTTCTCGCTGCTGGCCTCGACAGCCCTGGCCTTCCCGGTCACGGTCGACAGCTGCGGCAAGCCGCTGACCTTCGATGCGCCGCCGAAGCGCGCCGTCATCCAGGACCTCAACATGGCCGAGATGGCTTTCGCGCTGAAACTGCAGCCGTCGATCGTCGGCCTGACCGGCATCACCGGATGGTACAAGGTGGGTCCCGAATTCAAGGCCGAGCAGGGTTCGATCCCGGAACTGGCGCCGAAATATCCGACGCTCGAAAACCTCGTCGCGGTCGAGCCGGATTTCTTCTTCGCCGGCTGGTATTACGGCATGAAGCCGGGCGGCGAGGTGACACCCGATACGCTTGCTCCGCACGGCATCAAGACGCTGGTGCTGACGGAAAGCTGCGTGCATCTCGACAAGAGCCGTCCAGCCGCCTCGATGGACCTGCTCTATGGCGACGTCGAAAAGCTGGGCAAGATCTTCGGCAAGGAGGCCGAGGCGGAGAAGCTTGTTGCCGGCTGGAAGACGCGGCTCGCCGACATCACCGCCAAGGTCGGCAACGGCAAGGCAACGCGAGTGTTTCTCTATGATTCCGGCGAGGACAAACCGTTCACCGCAGGCAAGTTCGCCATCCCCAGCGCCATGATATCAGCCGCCGGCGGCGACAACATCATGGCCGACATGGACACCAGCTGGGGCAACACGGACTGGGAAACGGTGGCGTCGCGCAATCCGCAATTCCTCATCCTGCTCGATTACCAGGATGGCGGCGGCTACAAGAAGCTGCTCGATTTCCTGAAGGTCCATCCGGCCATGAAAGAGACGGACGCGGTCAAGAACGAGCGCTTCGTCGCCCTGCGCTATGCCGAACTGACACCCGGACCCGCCAATATCGAAGCGATCGACAAAATCGCCAAGGCCATGCATCCGGAAGCGTTTTGATGCCTGTCGCCCAAAAGTGCGCAGCGGTTTTGGGGCAACGACATGCATGAGCAAAAGATCCTGGAAGTGCGTCGCACGCGTCCTGACAGACACGACGCATTTCCAGGTTTGCGCCATCCGGCATTCGCGCTGGCCATGCTGGTGGGGGCGGCGGCGATCGCCGCTCTCGCTCTGCTGTCGATTGCCTATGGCTCGACGTTGATTCCGTTGGCCGACGTCGTTGCCTCGCTTGGCCGCGCAATCGGCTTCAGTGGGCACGACGTGTCCGGGCCGGTCGGCAAGATCGTCGTCGATCTGCGGCTGCCGCGCACGGTCCTGGCCATCTGCGTCGGGGCCGGTCTCGGCGTCGTCGGTGCGCTGCTGCAGACGGTGACCCGCAACGACCTTGCCGACCCGTTCCTGTTCGGCCTGTCGTCGGGCGCCGCCGCGGGTGCGGTTTCCGTCATCACCGTCTTCGGAGACAGTTTCGGCATCTGGACATTGCCGGTCGCGGCCTTCACCGGCGGCATATTGGCTGCCGGTGTCGTCCTGCTGCTGGTTGCGCGGGTGAGGGGGCAAGGCCCGGAGCGGCTGATCCTTGCCGGCCTTGCCGTGTCCTTCATGTTCACCGCCTTGACCAATTATCTTGTCTTTGCCGGCGACCAGCGCGCCGCGCACTCCGTGCTGTTCTGGACCATGGGTGGGCTCGGCCTGGCGCGCTGGAACAATATCTGGCTCGGCGCCTTGGGTGCGGGCACTATCCTGGCTTACGCGCTGTGGAACCACCGCCGGCTCGATGCTTTCCTGGCCGGCGAAAACGCCGCCGAAAGCCTGGGCGTGCCGGTGGCGCGGATGCGAAGGATGACCTTTCTCGTCGCCGCCTTCTCGACGGCGATCCTGGTCTCGGTCGCCGGCGTCATCGGCTTCGTCGGGCTGATGATCCCGCATCTGTCGCGGCCGCTGGCGGGCCCCTTGCATCTACGCCTGGTTGCCAGCTGCGCCGTGTTCGGCGCGGTGCTGTTGCTGGCCAGCGACCTTCTGGCTCGAACGCTGCTGCCGCCGCAGGAACTGCCGATCGGCATCATCACCAGCTCGGTCGGCGCGTTCTTCGTCGTCACCATGCTCATCCGCAACCGGCTTTGAGTGCGGCCTCGGCCGGGGCCAGCGCCGCGATTACCCTCCCGAAATGCCCAGTTGCACCTGTTGCCTTGGGCGCTTCGACTGGAACAGGGCAAGCAAAAAAACGCCGGCCTGAACCACGACGATCGTCGGGCCCGTGGCTGCGTCGATGTGATAGCTGAGGATCGTTCCCACGACGCTCGACCCGATGGCGGCCGCGGCAGCAATGGCGAGCATACGCTCAAAGCTCTTCGTCAAAAGAAAACCGATCGCTCCCGGCGCGATCAGCATGGCGATGACAAGGATGATCCCGACAGCCTTCAGCGAGGCCACGATGGTCAACGCGAGCAGCGTCAACAGCCCGAAATGCAGCAGATTGACGGGCAGGCCGATCGCGCGCGCATGGGCCGGATCGAAACAATAGAGCAGCAGATCCTTGCGTTTTGCCAGAACGATGAGGATCGCCGGCACGACGATGATCGCCGCCTCGATCACGTCGCGCCACTGGACGCCGAGCATGTTGCCGAACAGGATATGATTGAGATGCTGGTCGGTCTCGACCTTGACGAACAGAACCAGGCCAAACGCGAACATGCCTGAGAAGACGATGCCCATGACTGCGTCCTCCTTGATCCGGCTGTGCTGCTTGAGGTAGCCCGTCGCCAAAGCGCAGCCAAGCCCTGCGACGAATGCGCCGAAGGCAAGCGGGATCCCGGCGATATAGGCGAGCACAATACCCGGAAGCACGGCATGCGAAACGGCGTCGCCCATCAGCGACCAGCCCTTCAGGACGAGATAGCAGGACAACACCGCGCAGATGGCGCCGACCAGAATGGCGACGGTGAGACCGCGACGCATGAACTCATGGCTGAGCGGTTCGGCGATCCAGGACCAGATTGTCATCATGACGCGACCTGGGATGCGGCACGTGCCGCCCGGCGCGCGGCGAGACGGCCATGTTTGGGTGCGAAGACGAAGGCAGTCAGAAAGACCACGGTCTGCAGCACCACGATCAGTCCGCCAGTCGCGCCATCGAGAAAGAAGCTGAGATAGGCGCCGACCGCGCTCGTCGCCGCGCCGATCGCCATCGCGAGCAGGATCATGACGCCGAACCGATCGGTAAGCAGATAGGCGGTGGCACCAGGCGTTACCACCATCGCGATCACGAGGATCGCGCCGACGGTCTGGAGCGCGGCGACGATGCAGGCGCTGAGCAGCACGAAGAACAGGACCCGCAACCGCCACGGATTCAGGCCGACGCCGCGCGCATGGTTCTCATCGAAGAACACCAGCATCATATCCTTCCATCGAAGCCCCAATACAGCCAGCGAAACCGCTGCGATGAGGATGACCTGGGTTACATCCTCGTCGGAGATTGCGAGGATGTTGCCGAGTACGATGGACTGGATGTTTACGGAGGTCGGACTGATCGACGCAATCAGCAGCCCGCCAGCGAACAGCGTTGTAAAGACAAGGCCGATCACGGCGTCCTCGCGAAGTTGCGTCACGCGCCGCACCAAGGTGATGCCGAGTGCGGCGATTAGGCCGGAGGCGAATGCGCCGGCGGCATAGGGAAGGGCCAGCATGTAGGCGGCCGCAACGCCCGGCACCACCGAGTGGGCAAGCGCGTCGCCCATCAGGGCCCAGCCCTTGAGTATGAGATAGCAGGACAGGAACGCGCAGACCATGCCGACCAGGGCGCTGACCCAGATGGCCTTGGCCATGTAGTTGTAGGTGAAGGGTTCCAGCAGGATGTCAATCACGGGGCTGGCGATCCGCTGTCGGGCTTCATCATCTTCTCTTGATCGCGCTCGCCGTAAAGCACCAGAGGGCGCTCGTCATCGGTCAGCACGGTCAGGTGGCGAGCGTCGGGGTCGTCGTGAAGATCGGCGCCGCCGAGGCGTAGATGCCTCAGCACGCCGCCAAAAGCTTTCGCAAGATTGGCTTGCGTAAACGTTGTCTCTGTCGGTCCGAAGGCCAGCACCGTCTTGTTGAAGATGACGACATGGTCGCAGAAATTGACGATGCTGCCGAGATTGTGCGTCGACACCAACATCAGCTTGCCGTCGTCGCGCATCGACCGAAGGAGATCGATGATCGCTGCTTCGGTCTGCACGTCGACGCCGGTGAACGGCTCGTCGAGCAGGATGATCTCGCCGCCCTGCGCCAGAGCGCGCGCCAGGAACACGCGCTTCTTCTGGCCGCCGCTCAGTTCGCCGATCTGGCGCTTGCGAAAATCGGTCATGCCGACCCGTTCCAGCGCCGCGTCGACCGCCATGCGATCGGCTCTGCCTGGGATACGCAGAAAATTCATGTGGCCATAGCGGCCCATCATGACGACATCTTCCACCAGCACCGGAAAGTTCCAGTCGACATCCTCGCTCTGCGGCACATACGCTACTAGGCCGCGCTTCAGCGCTGCGTGGACCGGCAATCCGGCGATAAGCACTGTTCCGGTCGACGGCGTCAGGAAGCCCATCAGCGCCTTGAACAGCGTCGATTTGCCGGAGCCGTTGACGCCGACCAGCGCGCATATGGTGGAGGCGCCGAGTCTGAAAGAGGCGGAGTGTACGGCCGTGACCCCGCTTGAATAGCTGACGGTGACGTCGTCCACGTCGATGGAGGCAACGACCCGGCCGCTACCGGTCGATGTTCGATCAGGGCTGCCCTGGACGCTGTCCGGAGCGAGCGCGGTGCGAACCCCGGTCACCCGCCGAACCCCTGGACGATAGTCTCGACGGTGGTTTCGAGAAGCTTCAGATAGGTCGGAACCGGGCCGTCTTCCTCGCTCAGCGAATCGACGTAGAGAACGCCTCCATAGGTGGCTCCGGTTTCGCGCGCGACTTGCTTGGCCGCCTTGTCCGAAATGGTGCTTTCGCTGAACACCACCGGAATCTTGTTCTCGCGCACCAGGTCGATGAGCTTGCGCGCCTGTTGCGGAGTGCCTTGCTGGTCAGCGTTGATCGGCCACAGATAGGCTTCGCGCAGATCGAAGTCGCGTGCCAGGTAGCTGAAAGCGCCTTCGCTTGTAACCAGCCAGCGTTGGTCCGTGGGGATCGCCGACAGGCGCTTGCGCATGGGCTCGTCGATTGCCTTGATCTTTTCCGAATAGGCGGCGGCGTTGGCGGCATAGACCTGGGCGTTTGCCGGATCCGCCTTGGACAGCGCCTTGCGGATGTTCTCGACATAGATGAGGGCGTTCTTCGGCGACATCCACGCATGCGGATTGGGCTTGCCTTCGTAGGGCCCCTCCTTGATCCCCATCGGCTCGACACCGTCCGTGACGACGGCGCTCGGCACGTTCTTCACGTTGTCGAAGAATTTCTCGAACCAGCGTTCGAGGTTCATGCCGTTCCAGAGCACGAGGTCGGCCGATTGCGCCTTCACCACGTCGAGCGGCGTCGGCTGATAGTCGTGGATTTCGGCGCCGGGCTTGGTCACCGACTCTACGATTGCCGCGGTCCCGGCTACGTTTTGCGCGATATCCTGGATGATCGTGAACGTCGTCACGACGCGCAGAACCTTCCCTGCCGCAGGCTGGGTCTCCTGTGCCATGACCGGAACGAGGCTCGCCATCGTCGCAAAACCGATGGCCACAAGGCCGCCAAGCGCCCGCAGCATCGTCCTGCGGGTTGGGGAAGCAGAAGCAGTCATCGGATGCCTTTCGACTGGAGTTGGTCGTCGCCCATGCGCCGCTCGCGTCATGCTAATGCGTTTGATTTGCATCTAATATTGCAGTTGCAACTGATTTGCAAGTAGCTAATTGCAGTCGCGTGGCAACGCGGCTAAGTATGGCGGATGAAAGCGGATAACGACCTTTTCGAGCGATTCCGGAGCAATTTGAAAGCCGCCGGTGTCCGGATGACCGAACAACGCAAGGTGATCTTGCGGCTGCTGGCGGATGCGCACGACCATCCGGACGCGAACGAATTGTATTCTCGTGCCCACCAGATCGACGGCAGCATTTCCTTGTCGACCGTCTACCGGACGTTGCGGCTCCTGGAGGAGAAAGGCGCCATCCAGCGTCATGCCTTCGACGAGGGCCGCGCCCGGTTCGAAAACGCGGACCGTGAACATCACGACCATCTCATCGACCTCGACACCGGTCAGGTGATCGAGTTCCGTTCCGACAAAATCGAGAAACTGCAGGCCGAGATAGCGTCGGAGCTTGGCTTCGAAATCGTCCGCCACAAGCTGGAACTGTATGTCAGGAAACGCGCCAAATAGCGTGGTTTTTGGTCGTCACCATGCTGATCCGGGTCTGATCGCGGCGGGCAAGACGCCGCCGGCTCAGACCGTCCAGAAATAGCGCACAATGTGAAAGAAGACAGGCGCGGCGAAGACCAGGCTTGTCGGTGCGGTCCATCATGCCGCCATGGCCTTCGATCAGATGGCCCCAGTCCTTGACGCCCTGGTCGCGCTTGATGGCCGAGGCGACCAACCCGCCAAGAAATCCCATCGAGCAGGCGACGAAGGCCACGGCCGCCGCCTGCAGCGGCGAGAAGGGCGTGCCGATCAGGCCTTCCCAGGTTTTCGACGGCGAGACGTTCGGCGAAAAACGTTGTTTTCCAAAGAGCTTGCCGAAGATGCCGAACATGCCGCATTTGTGCACCAACGCTCGGGCAGGGCCAAAAACTTTAGGCTTGAAATAAATTTGGTCTGGTGCAATTCTCAATCGTCAGTCGAGAGCGTGGGAGGTCTCGCTGTGCCAAATGCCGGTCGCATGTTCGATCGCGCCGGGTGCTGCCGCATATGCGGATGACCAGCCCGGCGTCGGCGCAAAGCCTCCCCGCAAGTTGCGTATTCAAACACACGCACGGCGACAAGACCGTGGCAACGAGCATCTAGGGGACAGCCGCAGAATGCTTGGACCGTCAGCGCATTTCGACACGTTCACGCGCGACAACCTTACGCCCGAGGAACAGTGGCCGAACTTCCTGCTCTATGGCTTCGACTACCCCGAATACCTTAATGCCGGTGTCGAACTGACCGACGTCTGGTCGAAAAGGGGTCTGGGTGACCACACCGCGCCGATCGGCAATGGCCGGGCGCTGGCGCTTCAATCATGTCACCACAGTCGAACGCATCATCGGCATGAAACGCAGCACCGGCGGCACGTCGGGCGCTTCGTGTCTGAAGAGATGCTGGAGGTTGAACTGTTCACTGAACTCTGGAAAGTTCGCACCCGGCTCTAAAGCTATTTTATCTATATTGAAAACACTGGGAAGGAGAGAAAAATGAAGAATATCCTGGCATCCAGCATGTTCGCTTTGTCGCTGGCCACATCTGGCCTTGCCTATGCCGAACCCGTCAAGATCGGCGTCATCACCACGCTTTCGGGCGGCGGTGCGGGTCTCGGCGTCGACATGCGCGATGCCTTTACGCTGGCGATGAAACAGTCCGGCAACAAGGATGTCGAGCTGGTCATCGAAGACGATGCCCAGAAGCCCGAGATCGCGGTGCAGCTCGCCGAAAAGATGATCCAGAGCGACAAGGTCGACCTGCTCACCGGCATCATCTGGTCGAACCTGGCGATGGCGGTGGTGCCCAACGCGGTGGCGCAGGACGTCATCTATCTGTCGCCCAATGCCGGCCCGTCGGCGCTTGCCGGCGCCAAGTGCAACAAGAACTATTTCAACGTCGCCTACCAGAACGACAATTTCCATGAGGCGATGGGTCAGTACGCCAACAAGGACTACAAGAAGACCTTCATCCTCGCGCCCAACTACCCGGCTGGCAAGGATTCGCTGACCGGCTTCAAGCGCTACTACAAGGGCGAGCTGGCAGGCGAGGCCTACACCCAGATCGGCCAGGCCGACTACGCCGCCGAGATCGCCCAGATCCGCGATTCCGGTGCCGACTCGGTGTTCTTCTTCCTGCCTGGCGGCATGGGCATTTCCTTCATGAAGCAGTACGCCCAGTCGGGCGTGAACATCCCGGTCATGGGTCCTGGCTTCTCCTTCGACCAGGACATTTTGCCCGCGGTTGGCGACGCAGCCCTCGGCGTCAAGAACTCGGCGAGCTGGTCCAGGGACCTCGACAACGAAGCCAACAAGCAGTTCGTCGAGGCCTTCAAGGCCGAATACAATCGCCTGCCCTCAATCTACGCCGCCCAGAGCTGGGATACGGCGAACCTGATCCTGTCTGCGCTGTCCAAGGCCGGTGTTAAGGACAAGGACGCGTTCCGCGCGGCCCTCAAGGCAGCCGATTTCAAGTCGGTGCGCGGCGAGTTCACCTTCAACACCAACAATCATCCGGTCCAGAACATCTACGTCCGTGAGGTGGTAAAGGAAGGCGATGTCTTGACCAACAAGATCATCGCCACCGCCTTCGAACACCACAAGGACGCCTATGCCGACCAGTGCAAGATGTAGCCCAAGGCTGCATCCGCTTTGCTAAAGTGCCGGCCTCGTCATCGACGGGGCCGGGGCCGCGGCGAGGCCGCACCGCCGTATCTTGCAGCGGCTTGCTTCGGCATTCCCCGCCTTGAACCACAGCCCGGATCGTTCATTTGTCCATCGCCCTTCTGATCGAACAACTTCTCAACGGGCTGCAGCTCGGAGTGATGCTGTTCCTCATGGCCGCCGGCCTGACGCTGATCTTCGGAGTCATGGGCCTGATCAACCTCGCCCATGGCTCGCTCTACATGGTCGGCGCCTTTGCCTGTGCCACGGTCGCCGCCGCCACTGGTTCGTTCTGGATCGGTCTGGTGGCGAGCCTGATCGCTGCGGCAGCCGCCGGTGCGGTCATGGAGATCGTTGTCATCCGCAGGCTTTATGAGCGCGACCATCTTGACCAGGTGCTGGCGACGTTTGCGCTGATCCTGATCTTTTCGGAAGGCACGCGCTGGCTGTCTGGCTCGTTTCCGCTTTATCTCGACATCCCACCGCTGCTGCAAGGCGCGGTGCCCCTGCCCGGCGGTGGCCAGTACCAGCTCTACCGCCTCGCCATTATCGGCGTCGGCATCGCCGTTGCTGTGGGGCTCTATCTGCTGATCTCACGCACCCGTCTCGGCATGCGCATCCGCGCCGGCGAATCCGACCGCGAGATGATCGCAGCCCTCGGCGTCGACATCCGCACGCTCTACACTGTTGTCTTCGCGCTAGGTGCTGCCCTTGCCGGCCTTGCCGGCGCGCTGGTCGGTGCGCTGCAATCGGTGCAGGTCGGCATGGGCGAGCCAGCACTCATCCTCGCCTTCGTGGTCATCGTCATCGGCGGCATCGGCTCGATCAAGGGTGCGCTGTTCGGTGCCATCCTCGTCGGCCTCGTCGACACGATGGGCCGCTTCCTCCTGCCCAAGGCGCTGGCGTTGATGATGCCGACGGCACAGGCCGGGCTGATCGGTGCCTCACTCGCCTCCATGCTGATCTACATCGTCATGGCCCTGATCCTCGCTTTCAGGCCAAGCGGCCTGTTTGCGGCGCAGTCGTAAGGGCCGCCATGAGCCGCGAAACCATCGTCAATATACTGCTGGCACTTCTGCTGCTAGCGATCCCGTTCAGTGCGTCTGCCATGGGCGAGCAATTCTACGTCACGCTTGCCACGCGCATTACGATCCTTGCGCTCGCTGCTGTCGGGCTCAACATCGCGCTTGGTCTTGGCGGGCTGGTATCCTTTGGCCACGCCGCCTTCTTCGGCCTTGGCGGCTATGCCGCCGGCATCCTGGCGACCCATGCCTTCAACGCCGAACCGCTGTTGTTTGGCCTGCAAGGCACGACCTCGATGCCGGTCATCTGGTCGGTGGCGATCCTGGTTTGCGGCCTTGTCGCCTTGCCGATCGGAGCGATCAGCCTGCGCACGACGGGCGTCTATTTCATCATGATCACGCTCGCTTTCGCGCAGATGATCTACTACTTCGCCATCTCCTGGCCGGCCTATGGCGGCGAGGACGGGCTGTCGATCTATGTCCGCAATGGCTTTCCCGGCATGAACACGGCGCAGTCCCTGACCTATTTCCTGATCTGCTATATCGTGCTGATGGCAGCACTTGGCCTGTTCTGGCTGCTGCGCGGATCGCGCTTCGGTGCCGCATTGCAGGCGGCACGGCAGAACGCGACCAGGCTGTCCGCCGTCGGCATCGCACCCTTCAACATCAGGCTCGTTGCCTTCGCCATCTCTGCCATGGTCACAGGCCTCGCCGGCGCGCTGTTTGCCGATCTCAACCGCTTCGTCAGCCCCTCGATGCTGTCCTGGCACATGTCGGGCGAGCTGATCGTGCTCATCATCCTTGGCGGCAAGGGTCGGCTGTTCGGTCCGGTTGCGGGCGCGATGCTTTACGTGCTGTTCGAATTCGCGCTTGGCGGCTTCACCGAACGCTGGCAGTTCTTCCTTGGCCTGATCCTGCTCGGCGTCGTTTTGTTCGCGCGCGGCGGGCTGCTTGGCCTTTTGGCTGGAGAGGCGCGTCATGGCTGAGCTGGTCCTCGAAATACGCGATCTCAAAAAGACTTTCGGCGCGCTGAAGGCCACCGACGGCGTCAGCCTCGATCTCAAGCCGGGCGAAATCCACGCGCTGATCGGCCCCAATGGAGCCGGCAAAAGCACGCTGATCCACCAGATCTCGGGCTCGCTCCGGCCAGACAGCGGCAGTATCCGCTTTCTCGGCCAGGATATGGCCGGGCTCGACATGGCGGCCCGCGGGCGGCTTGGGCTCGGCCGCAGCTTCCAGATCTCATCACTCGCGCAGGAGTTTTCCGCGCTGCGCAATGTGATGCTGGCGGTGCAGGCACGCCAGGGAACGAGCTTCCGCTTCTTACGCCCCGTGATGAGCGACAAGAGCCTGACAGAACCGGCGATGGCGATGCTGGAGCGCGTCGGCCTTGCCGGGCGCGCCTACGTGCCAGCCGCTGAGCTGTCGCATGGCGAACGCCGTCAACTCGAAATCGCCATTGCGTTGGCCCTTGGATCGAAGGCCTTTTTGTTCGACGAGCCGATGGCCGGCATGGGGCCAGACGGATCGAAAGCGTTGACGAAATTCCTCGACGGCCTGCGCCACGAAGCGCCGATCCTGCTCGTCGAGCACGACATGGATGCCGTCTTCGCGCTTGCCGACCGTATCTCGGTCCTCGTCTATGGCCGCGTCATCGCCACCGGCACGGTGGACGAGATCCGCAACGATCCCGAAGTGCGCCGGGCCTATCTCGGAGAAGCTGCGTGAGCCTGCTGGAACTCAACGGCGTCGAAACCTTCTACGGCGCATCGCAGGCGCTGTTCGGCGTCTCGCTCGACGTCAGGGCGGGTGAGGTCGTGGCGCTCATGGGCCGCAACGGCATGGGCAAGACGACGACGATCAATTCCATTCTCGGCCTCGCGAAACCGCGCTCAGGCTCGATCAGCTTTGGCGGCCGCCAAGTCGCCGGCATGCGCCCGCACCGCATCGCGCGCCTTGGCCTGGGTCTGGTGCCGGAGGGAAGGCGCTGCTTTCCCAATCTGACCGTACTGGAGAACCTGCTGGCCGCAGCACGCGGCAGCGCGTGGACATTGGAAAAAGTTGTCGAGCTGTTTCCGCGTCTCGGCGAACGCCGCGACCAATATGCCGGTACACTGTCGGGCGGCGAGCAGCAGATGGTAGCCATCGGCCGCGCGTTGATGACCAATCCGAGCCTGCTCATTCTGGACGAGGCGACCGAGGGTCTGGCACCTGTGATCCGCCAGGACATCTGGGCAGCAATCCGCAAGCTCAAGTCGAGCGGACAGTCGATCCTTATCGTCGACAAGACGCTTGCCGAGCTTCTACCTGTGGCCGACCGCTGCTTCGTTCTGGAAAAGGGCATGACCGTCTTCGAAGGCACGCCCGAGGCGCTGACGCCAGAAATTCAGGACCGCTATCTCGGCGTATAAAAAAGGGTGTCAAACGGCTTCCAAACTGACCCGGCGCGGTGCTGTTGCTGGCCAGCGATCTTCTGGCCCGAACGCTGCTGCTGCCGCAGGAGCTGCCGATCGGCATCATCACCAGCTCCGTCGGCGCGTTCTTCGTCGTCACCATGCTGATCCACAACCGGCTCTGAGCGCGCCAATGAACCGCTCTTGCAACAGGCCGCCGGCTCAGACCGTCCAGAAATAGCGCACGATGTGGAAGAACACCGGGGCGGCGAAGACCAGGCTGTCGGTGCGGTCCATCATGCCGCCATGGCCTTCGATCAGATGGCCCCAGTCCTTGACGCCCTG
>NZ_RZTC01000104.1:21003-22982 GCF_004023165.1 Mesorhizobium sp. M7A.F.Ca.MR.176.00.0.0
CGGTCCATCATGCCGCCATGGCCTTCGATCAGATGGCCCCAGTCCTTGACGCCCTGATCGCGCTTGATGGCCGAGGCGACCAGCCCGCCGAGAAATCCCATCGAGCAGGCGACGAAGGCCACGGCTGCTGCCTGCAGCGGCGAGAAGGGTGTCACGAACGATAGCAGCGCGCCGAGCAGGCTCGCCGACACCAGTCCGCCGATCAGCCCTTCCCAGGTTTTCGACGGCGAGACGTTCGGCGAAAAACGGTGTTTTCCAAATAGCTTGCCGAAGATGTACTGCAGCACGTCGCTGCCTTGCACGACGATGATCAGGAACGCGATCAGCAGCAGGGTGCGGCCTTCGAAGCCCGGCACCTCGAGTGTCAGCAGGGCAGGCACATGGCTGACGCAATAGACCGAGATCATCACCGCCCATTGCTGCGCGGCGATCCGCTCGAGGAAGCGTTCGGTGTCGCCATGCAGCGCCGTGATGGCCGGCATCAACAGGAAGCAATAGACCGGAATGAAGATGACGAAGAGCCCGTACCAGGCGGTCCACACCAGCCAGTATTGAAACGGTATGATGATGCCGAACATGCCGAGCAGCACCCAATGGTCGCTGCGGCGGGTGTGCGTCAGCGTCACGAATTCGCGCAGCGCGGCGAAGGAGATCAGAGCGAACAGGATGGTCATCCCGTAACGCCCGAAGAAGAAGGCGACCGTCATCAGCGCCACCATCACCCACCAGGCGTTGATCCGCTGGCTGAGATTGACCAGCGTCGAACTAAGCGGCTTCGGCGCTCGCGCCGAAAGTATGGTCGCGACGATGCTGGCGGTGGTCAAAACCGCCAGCAGGCCGATGATCAGGATGGAGATTTCGTGGCGCATCAATCGTCTCGCTCGGGACGCGGGTTGAGCGCCAGAAGCGCGGCGTGGGCGCGTTCGAGGAAGGCGCGGCGTTCTTCGCCCGGACCGATCGCCACCGGTGCGCCGAAGACGACGCGGCACAGCAGCGGCACCGGCAGGAACTGGCCCTTGGGCAGCACGCGCGACATGTTCTCGATCCAGCACGGGATCAGCTCGACCTGAGGCCGCGCCGTCGACAGATTGTAGAGCCCGGAGCGGAATGCCAGCAGCGGCTCTTCGGTCATGTTGCGTGTGCCTTCGGGAAACAGGATCAGCGAATGGCCCTGGTCGAGAACCGACAGCATGATCTCGATCGGGTTTTCCTCAGGTCTCGTCCACTGCCGGTTGATGAGCACGGACGACAGCATGTCCTGCGCGATGAAGCGGCGCAGCCGCGACTTTCCCCAATATTCGCCGGCGGCAACAGCATGGGTGATCGCGCGCTCCCTTTCGCTCAGGCAGGCCGACAGCAGGATGAAGTCGCCATGGCTGGTGTGGTTGGCGAAATAGATGCGCTGGCGGTCGGAGGGCAGGCTGCCGCTCCAGATCGGACGCACGCCTGTCACCATCCGGGCCAGCGCCGAGAGGCCGACGGAAGTTACCGTCTGCAGCAAGGTGAAGGTCTTGAGCGAAAGCCTGTTCATCGCGGCGCCAAAAACCCGGCCGCCAGAAGTGCTGCTGCAAACAGGGCCAGGGCGGCGCGCTGCTTGAACAGCAGGCGACGCGTGCCGGCAATGCGCTCATCGAGCGAGCGTGTCGCGGGCGGGGCCGTTTTCAGGCGCATGCGCGCCAGCATGTCGTCCACCGCGGCACCGCCGGAAGCTTCGTCATCATGGCTGGCCATGATGCGGAACAGCAGCGCGTCAAACGCCAGCAATGCCGACAGCGCCAGAACGGCGACAGCGCTCGCGGCTGTGATCGACAGCGCAACGGCCGCCGGCAAAGTCTCGAAGCCGCCGCGCGTCGAGGCAGCCAGCGGCGCAAGGATATTTGCCGCCACCACGATTGCGGCCGGCCACGCTGCCTGCCGCATCAGCATGCCGGCGAAGCGGTCGGTGCGGTCCTGGTAGGCATTGCCGGTCGCCACCAGCC
>NZ_RZTC01000105.1:0-22772 GCF_004023165.1 Mesorhizobium sp. M7A.F.Ca.MR.176.00.0.0
AGCCCGCCGCACGCACGCGCGCGTGCCAATCATGCGGCCTTCGTCGTATGCGTACTAAGTTCGAGCCGTGGAACACAATGTAGGTTGGCCGCAACTATGCGCGGCGCGCCCTGCCGGTGACCTCCCCACCGGCAGGGCACTTTTTTGAGACGCTAAATGATTTACTGCCGTCGGCCAGTGAATAGTTGAGGGCCTCCCGCTGCGGCCCGATCTCGCAAGCGGCTTGAGGGATTGAGAACCGGCGCCGGCCGCGCGCTGCCTGAGCTCGGGCGACAATGCATGGTGGATAGGTTGAAGGTGCTGCGCTTCGAGCTGATGGTTAAGCGTGGTCTGCATGCCCGCAGCCACAGGCATCAGAAGGAGAAGCGCAGCATGAAACATTATGTCGGATTGGACGTCGCGGTAAAAGAGACAGAGGCAGCCCCAAACGAAACAAGGTCATGCGGCTCCGACCCGCGGATGAGAGATTGTCGACCGACGTTCAAGTCCCGCCTCTTGCACCCCTCTTGCACCCCAAATCCGCCGTACAAGTGCCTCGACCGCCGATCGGGTCGGCGGGCAAATTTCTACGCCAAAGGCCGTTGTCAGCAATCATGAGAGTGGCATCTCAGGCATTCTTTCGTCACTGAGCCTCCGATCGATTTGCCGTGTTCTATTTTCCTCCGGTCGGTCAGACCGCTTTTTTTTCGTTGGTAAACGGGTAATCGTGATTGATGCGGCGCGCATCCGTATGTTTCGCGGTACGCTTTTGAGAAATGCGATGCAGAGACAAAGCCGCAAGCCATCGCGATTTCAACGACCGGCAGTCGTGAGTTGATGAGTAGCAGGTGCGCACATCTAGACGAAGATCCAAATAATAGCGGCTCGGAGAACATCCCAGTTCCCGCCTAAACAGCCGCTCGATTTGACGGCGGGAAAGGCCTGCTGACCCCACTAAGTCGTATGCGGCGTCTCCGCCCCATTGATTTTTTGGTCGCAACGGTCAGGTCTGGCGCTTGCAGATGTTCCCATGAGCACGTCGGGGAGTCCCGGACGTGCTCATTGTGAGGCGCTGATCCCCTGCGCATAGGCCCAAGGCATGAGGGCTTCGATGTCTTTGGCGAGGTGGCCATTGGCGAGGCTGATGAAGAGATCGCGCAGGTAGGCGTATGGTTCAACGCGGTTCATCTTGCATGTGCCGATCAGGCTGGCGAAACGGGCCCAATTACGGCCGCCTTCATCATGGCCGGCAAAGAGAGCATTGCGGCGGTTCATGGCTGGACTTCTGATCGCGTTTTCGACGAGGTTGGAGTCGATGTCGACGCGGCCGTCGTCCAGGAACAGCTGGAAGCCGGCCTGGCGTTTCAGCATATAAACCATGGCCTCGCCGAGATCGGACTTGCGCGAGACGCGTGCGGCCTGAGCTGTCAGCCAGGTGAAGAACTCGTCCACCAGCGGGCGGGACAGGTTCTGGCGGGCAGCCCGGCGATGATCGGGATCACAACCTCGGATGCTGTCCTCGATCTTGTAGAGGGCGGCGATGCGCAACAACGCCTCGTCGACGATGGGCGAACCCTTCTTCGGCTGGGACTTGATCAGTTTTCTGCGGCCATGTGCCCAGCAGAAGGCCAGCCTCAACGGATCGCCGCCCGTGCGTTTTGGCGTGGCGAGGTGGGAATAGCCGCCATAGGCATCTACCTGGATCGTGCCGTTGAAGCCGTCGAGGATTTCTGCGGCATATTCGCCTTTACGCCCAGGCCGATAATGGAACACCACGCCCGGCGGCGCAGATCCGCTCCAGCCGCGGTCGTCGCGCAGAATAGCCCAGAGATAGCCAGTTTTCGTCTTGCCGCGCCCGGGATCCAACACCGGAGCCGTGGTCTCGTCGACATATAGTCGTGAGCTACCCTGTTTCAGGACCATGGCCATATGGTCTACCACCGGCGCGATCACAGCGCCCGTCCGGCCCAGCCAGTCGGCCAGGACAGTGCGGTCGATCGGCACTCCGTGTCGGGCCATGACCGTAGCCTGCCGGTTCAGCGGCATGTGTTCGGAATGCTTGGACACGGCGATCTGCGCCAATAGGGCTTCGGTCGGCCAGCTACCTTCCAGCAAATGCGCCGGCGCCCTGGCCTGAACCACGCCCGTGCGCCCCTTGGGGCAAGCGTATTTCGGGCGGATCGTGACGATCACCTGATAGCGCGCCGGGATAAGATCGAGCCGCTCCGTCCGGTCTTCGCCAATCCGTACCATGTTCCCGCAACCACAGGGGCAGGCAATGCTATCAGGCTCGATCACCTGTTCGACGCGCGGCAGGCTCTTGGGTAGCGCACGCGCCTTGCGTTGCCTGCGTGAAGCAGTCTTTTCGCAATTGGCTGTGCTGGCCGCGATCTTTTCCTCGACGAAGGCAATCTGGGCCTGTGTTTCGGCAATTGCCGTCTCCAGATCCTCCAGCGCCAGTTCCATCTGCGTCGGATCGAGCTTTTCCGACTTCGGCCCGAACTTCGTGCGGCGGTAGTCCTGAACCTGGCTCTCCAGCTTCTCGATCAGTTCCTTCAACTCGGTGATGAAGGCGTCCTTTTCAGCCACCACCGCCTGCTCATGCTGACGGGCCGCACGCTCGACCGACAGCTCGAACTGTACGGCCGCAAAGGCGTTCACCACCTCTGAAGGCAGGTCCGGGAATCGGCTGAGATCAATGGGCGCAGACATGCGCCTTCATAGCAAATCGAAGCAAAAAGCCCAATAAAACAACGCCAAAACCGAACAGGTGAGTCACCCTGCCGCAGTCGGCGGCGCTACCCGCTGCGCCACCACGCGTCGCCAGTCAAGACCTTCGAACGAAGGCCTACAGGAATATCCCTGTTGGTGAGTCCGACGAATCATCGGGCGAGCTGGTCCAGGTTCTCGACCCACATCATCCGCTTTACGGGCGATCCTTCCGCCTGATCCGCCGAGTGGCGCATGGAGGTGGAAACTTTCCACCGTCATATGAAGTCGAGCATCGTGATGGATCAACATTTCTGATCGCGGTGGCAGCAACGCAGAAGTATGTAGATCACGCGAATCAGACTAAATGAGCGTCGAGGCGGTTCGGGATCTTGTCGCAGTGGCGGAATGTCTCGAAGGTCATGACCATAGACCCCAAGAGCCTGTGGGCGACGCTGTCACCAGCTTTGCGGCGTCAAATCCTCGACGACGTCGCCGCGGTTCTGGCGGAGGTGTCCCGTGAGGTCAGAACTGGTCAAGCCAACCCATCTGGCGCGCAGAGCGGTTGTTTACGTCCGGCAGTCGACGCCGCACCAGGTGGTCAGCAATCAAGAGAGCCTGCGGTTGCAGTACGCGCTTCGTCAGCGCGCCCGAGAACTCGGCTGGCATGATGCCGACGTCGATGTCATCGATGCCGATCTCGGCTTGAGCGCAGCGTCTGCTGCAAAACGGAATGGCTTCAAGGAACTCGTCGGACGGGTTGGCCTCAGCGAGATCGGGTTGATCCTATCGATCGATGTGACGCGGTTGGCGCGCAACTGTTCAGATTGGTACCCGCTCCTGGATATCTGCGGCCTGCGCGGCTGCCTTATTGCCGATCGCGATGGCGTTTATGATCCCGGCAGCGCCAATGGCCGCCTGCTTCTCGGCCTGAAGGGAACGATCTCAGAGCTCGAGCTGCATACGATCCGCAGCCGTCTGACAGCTGGTCTGCTTGCCAAGGCCGAGCGCGGCGAGCTTGCCCTCATGCTGCCAGTAGGCTTGACGCGCGATCCGAGCGGGGTGGTTGTCAAAGATCCGGATCTTGCCGTTCAGGAACGGCTTGAGCTTGTGTTCCAGACATTCCTGAAGTTCCGCACCGTTGCCAAAGTTATGCGTGTGCTGAACGATCGGAGCCTGGCTTTGCCGCGCCGCGACCGGCACGGCGAGCTGCGCTGGGCGCGAGCGACGGTCTCGGCGGTGGCGGCAATCCTGAAGAATCCCGCTTATGCCGGTGCCTTCGTCTATGGACGAACCAGGTCCAGTGCCACCGCGTGCGAAGGCGGTTCGCCGGCAAAGGTGGCGCGGCCGATCGATGAATGGCGGATCGTCGTGAAGGACCGGTATCCGCCTTACATCGACTGGCCAACCTATGAGAATATCCGTGACGTCGTGCGAGACAACCGAGCCGAATACATGCGCATCAAGACGAGAGGTGCTCCCCGCAACGGCGAGCTTCTGCTGCATGGCATCGTCTGGTGCGGGCGGTGCGGCCACAAGATGTACGTTCGCTACAAAGGTGGCGGAGAGTATGTGTGCGATCATCTGCGCTCCCACACTGGCTTGCCGGCCTGCCAGCACATCCGCGCTTCACGCGTGGATGCCGCTGTGGCCGACGCATTCTTGGCGGCGCTGGCGCCTGCCGAGATTGATGCGCTGTCGCGAGCCCGCCGGGCGCAACAGCAGGTCGAAAAGGCCCTGCGCAGCAGCGCGGAACGTGAGCTTGAGCGCAAGCGCTATACTGCAGCGTTGGCCGAGCGCCAGTTCAACCGCGTCGACCCGGACAATCGTCTTGTCGCCGGCGAACTCGAGCGTCGATGGGAAGCGGCGTTGAGCGAGGTTCGCGCTGCCGAAGAAGCCCTTGCCCGGCAAGCTTCGGCCGAGCCCGTCATGCAAATGGCGCTGGGCAAAACCCTCAACAGCAAGGTCGTCACCCTTTCCGGTCGCCTGCCGCAAATCTGGGCGGACGACGCCACGACGGACGCGCATCGCAAGGCGCTGTTGCGGTGTCTGGTCGAAAAAGTCGTTCTCGATCGCGGCGAGCACGATGTTGCTGTGGCCAGAATTGTCTGGCGAGGCGGCGCGGTCACGGAACTTGAGGTCAAGATGAAGGTCAATTCCGTCGCCAAGCTCACGCGCGGTGAAGAAATGCGTGCGCGTCTGCTCGATCTCGCAATAGCCGGCATGCCTGATGATGAGATTGCCGCCGTCCTCACCCAGGAGGGGCACCGCTCGCCCAATTGCGCCGAAAAGGTCCTGCCGATCACCGTGCAGCGGATCCGGCTCGGCGCCGGGATCAGGATAACGACACAGCGCAACCGATGGACCCACAAGGCCACTTCGCTGAGCGCCACACAATTGGCCGCACGGCTGAACATCCCCGTCAATTGGATCTATGTGCAAATCAGACAGAAGCGCCTCCTGATCGACCGTCAGCCGACCGGAGCCTATCTGTTCCAAAACTCCCCTTCCGTAATCAATGCTGTCCGCGACCTCCGCAACCACACCATCCGCCACCTTGATCTGAGAATCATTCAGCCTCAACAGGAGGGGTATCAACATGTGTGATCGAACAAGGCTTCGAACTGCCCCCGCGACAGCCGCATCGTTCCATCTTGCACTTTGGGCCAGGCAAAGCTGCCCTGTTCCAGGATTTTGTAGGTCAGCACCATTCCGGTGCCATCCCATACCAGGATTTTTAGACGATCCCCGCGCTTCGATCGGAAGATCACAGTGATCCCGGAGTGCGGATCAAGCTTTAACTCGGTCTGCACCATCAATGCCAGCGCCTGATGGCCACAGCGGAAGTCCACCGGCCGCGTAGCGATCAGGATCGGTAATCGTTGGCCCGCGACGATCATGCCGTCCCGCGCATCGCGCGCACCAAGGCCGCGACCCGATCAACCGGTACATCGCCGGGAACCCTCACCACCAGGTCTGCGCCTATTTCCACCGTCACGATCCCGGAAATGATCTCAACCGGCTCCGGAACCGGCAAAGCATCGGTAGCCATCTTCGGCTCCGCCGTAATCGCAAGTGGCACAAAGGCGGGTTCGACAGGCCCGTTCTCAAAGGGCGGCACGGCCGTCATCAGTTCAGCAGGCAGCGTCAGAAGACCTTGACGCGCCTGCCGTCGCCAGTCCGAAAGCTGATGCGCAGCGAGATCATAAAGTCGCGCAACATCAACAACCCGCGCACCGGGCTGAAGGCTCTCCGCTACAATCCGCGCCTTCCGATCATTCGGCCATCGCCGGTTTCCACGACGAGGCTCGACAACTTCGCATCGCCCAACAAATCCCTCACCATCTGCCATGCCAAACTCCAGCTCTTGCCGAAAATCTTCTGGCAGAAACCTCAATGTTCACAAACACGCCGAAATCAATGGGATGTAGGCGGCGCATACACTAAGTCATCCAGTAGCAATGGCTCCGTAAGATTTGCCTCCATCTCTCCAATTACCTTGATGACCGCCTGATGGTTGAGTTGCACTCGAGAATGAAGAGGCAGACGTTAGCGGTCACCCGCGGAACGGGTCCTACACGCAATAGCTTTTTCGCACATACGATTGACTATTGTCGTCCCATGATGGTGGTCAACCAAATCCAGAAACATGTCGAAGGGGGCGTCTCCCCCGGCGCAAGTGTATAGGTCTCCGTCCTGCTCGAAGGCGGTTTGAGTGGCTACCACACCCAGGAACCGCTCAGAGAATATAGGAAATTGCTCCCAGTGAACCGCGCAACGCCGCCCTTCTGCAAGCCCCGCCCGAGCAAGCACGATCGTACCGCTACCTATCCCCACGAGGCTGCTGCGGCGGTTGCGACATTCTCGTAACCAGGCATCAAGCTGTTTGTGCGGAGCAGGAGCATTGCGGCCGCGGACGATCACGATAGCCGGTGCTGAGATCGATCTACGCATTCTTTCACGTGCGAAGGACAACGAAGAATCCGCGCAAACCAACAATCCGCAAGTCGAGGTCGCAGGTTGCCCGTCGTCCGAAATGACTTGCCAGCTATACACGTCCCGCCCAACACCTCGTTGGCGAGCCTCAGCGCTTCTACCGCCGACGAGAAGGCCTGGAGCGAAAAGGCCGGCAGGAGGTAAAAGCAAAAACTTCGGCATGTGGACTGTGAGTCTAGCATCCCTGGGTTTCCTCTCTCCTACCTGATCTCTCGTGCATCCAGCGGCCATGCCAAAACCGCGCGACCGACGTCATGGAGACCAGCGCAGCTCCGGATTTGCGACGGAACCGAACGGGACGGCAAAAGCGATGAACCGGTTTACGGAATTGCGCGGGTCGTGGCTGAACGTCGGAGACGTTCCGCGCGTGCAAATCATCTCGACCGGTGGCCTGACAGGGCAACGCATTTTTCCAGGATAATCTGCACCTCCTTGCAACGCGGCGTACTCGCGAGACCGGGTCGCCTTCGTCGCTCGCCAGCCTGAGGGTGTCCACAACAGGGCAAATGGCGAGAGCGTGAATGACTTCGCAAGGACGAACCCCATCTGTGTTGTTTTCATGGGAGTCATGGGAAAAATTGTCGCCAAGGGCCACGATTTCAATTTGTGCCCCAAGCTGTCGGCCGAAGGGCGCCGGACAGGCCTGCAGGGCCGTCGTTCTGTCGTTTCCAAAGCACCGGATGTCTGTCATTCTCCATGAACTCGCGGTCGGAAGGACGAGCTAAGTTTCCTTCGGAGATGGCTGTGTGGTGGGTACCGGGTCATTTCACCCTAACTCCATGCGCATTAGCGGATGCTGTTCGCCGTGACACGTGATCAAAGCGCACTTCCTGAGGTCGACGGGTCGGCTCCGCTCTTATATAAGCGGCCGTCGAGACGCTCCACGAGATTCACCAGCCCCAAGCTGGAGTCGGATTCGTATCCAGTCGGCGCGATCTCAAAGCCTCGGGCCTGAAGGTGTGCGCGCGCATCGGGCCAGAAGTCTGTATGCATGCGGAGCTTGCCGTCCTTCGGAAAGACACGGGGCTTCGCAAGCAAATCCGCCATATCTTCGCCCATGCCCAGGCCGAACCTTAGGAAAAGCAGGTATGTGAGCGAACCCAGAATGCGTTCGCTTCCTGCGGAACCGACGGCAAGCATAGGCCTGCCGGCAACCTCCAAAATGAGTGGCGACATCTCTGTGACATCGTGCGTTTGGCGTTCAAAGAACGAGCCTGATTTCATTGCGTAGCTGTAGCAGAGCGGTGCGCCCCACCAGGAGACCTTCGAAGCCCACCAGGAACCGAGCGAAGTTGTGAAAGATAAGAAATCGTCGCCTGAAGCCATTGAGAAGTGATTAGTGTTGCTGTGAGGGACGCAATTGACCGGTCCGAGGAAGTAGGTCGAAAGCAAGTCCTTCCACAGCGCCTCGTTGGATGCATTCAGCAATCGGATTACGCGTTCAGCCATTGCAATGGCCTCTGACGAAATATCGATGTCGACTGAAGGGTGCCCAACTTTGGGAACGAGGGTGTCGACTGCGAAAGGTATCCGATCAAGGAGGAGGATAGAGGACAAGACGTAGGCCTCCATGGCGCGCGGGAAATCGCTCAGCACGCCGCTTCGACGCAGTTCGACGGCCACCGCTGCGCCGACCAAGGTCCACGTCCCCCACGTCTCAATTGCTGCGGTCGTAAGGAGGCGCTGATGCTGCCCACCGAGGTTGAGATCGAGGGCGCGCAGAGCCGGCTGGCGGACGGGATTGTCAAGAGTTTCTTCTGGACACCACTGGCCCGGGTCTGCGCCCCGTAGCTTGCGCCAGAAATCACACTCGCTTTCGGAATTGGCCAGGACCTGAAGAAGCTTTGCGAGCTCCGGATTTCGAACGTGTTTGCGAGGCGCACCAGTTTCATCCAGATAAATTGCTTTAAGCTGTTCACTCAAAGCAGCGGAGTGTTCGCTTTGGAGAGCAATTTTCAAGTCCGCGCTGGGCGCAAAACCCTCTTGGGCGAGCGCAACGGCGGGCGCAAGCAGAGTACTGGCTGGAAGCCGCAAGCAGCCGCTACGCCGAAAATAAAACCAAGCCGCTATGTTACCCGGGACGGGCACAGTCGATCCCGGTACGCGTCGGATCGCTGTCGCGGCATTTAGACAACCGACCTCGCCAGCCACGGAAAAGACCCCCTGCATGCGGCCGAAAGGGCCGCAGTTGGCAGGATCTGTGACCCAAGCGCAAGCGAGGGCGGTGAGATACATGTCGAAGACGCTGCCGCCCTGTTTCCTGATAGCATTTGCCGCGGCGGTCGCCGACGGCACGGGCGTTGCAATCCCGAAGCCCATGCTGCTGTGGACATGAATTGGCGCTTCAGAGCCCATATAATTCTCCTGTGTCTAAGGATTCCCACGTGGCAGTCCTGGCAATGCGCCAAGGCACCAAGGCAGATTAAACCCGACGATTGGCCCTGATCGGCGGGTAACTATGGTTTTCTTGTTTCCCTCACTTATCCTCAATTCTTGGCCCCGTGGATGACACGGCGGACGGCGCCTGTGCCCGAATTATGGAGGGGTCGATAAAGCCGTTCCGACGCGCATGTCTGCCTTCCCAAATGTGCCGCTAGAATTCGTCGTCCCCATTCTTCTTTTGTGTTGATTCAATCGTTGCACAATGCAAAATATGATTCAGACGTTGCACAATGTTAGATGTGAGTCAACTGTTCCTTAGTCGCCGGAGAGATGCCACAGACCCGGATGCCGCAATGCGGCTCGCCGCGAGGTGTATTTCCGCCGACTAACGCGTGGGTGCTGTTGCGGCGCAGGCCGCTGTCGCCCGGGATCTCAGGCTCGGCGAAAATCTTGCCGAATGCCTCGCCGCATTGAACGGTGACGGTGGGCATAAATTTGCCGTCATTGGCCGCGGCATCCATACGCTCCAGCGTCTGGCGCGCTGGTCAGCTTGAGGTAGAAAATTCCACCTTAGCGCAGTGGCTGCACTTGCAAGCGCACGCGTTGAATTCTCACGGGTTCGGCGAATAGGCACTATGAATTAAATGTTGCATTTGCCAGGAAATGATCTAAATGTCTCTCTGAGAGGATACCGGTGCTCACCTGTCGTCGTGGAGATTCGCATGAGCCTTCGTCACCACACCTTCAAATCAATGTTTGCCTTTGATCTCGGTGGCGCTGCGACCACCCGACACAAGCTTGGCCATGTGGAATCGACGTACCTGCCCGTGCGCGACGGCACCAGAGTCGCATTGGATGTCGTCCGCCCGATGGGGGACAGCGCCGAAACCAAGCGCAACACTATTCTGGTGATGACCCGCTACTGGCGGGGCGTTAAAGGAGAACTGTCCAATAGGTGGGCGGACCTGTTTGTGCCGCATGGCTATAGTGTCGTTGTCGGAGATGTTCGTGGCACAGGCGCATCGTTCGGTGTGTGGCCCCATCCACGTACACGCTCTGAAACCCTGGATTTCAGCGAAGTGCTAGATTGGATCGTGGCGCAGCCCTGGTCCACGGGCCAGGTGGTCGGCTGTGGTGTGTCCTACACCGCCAATACGTCGGACTGGATGGCGGAGCGAAATCATCCGGCCCTGAAGGGCATCATCCCGCGGTATGCCGACTACGATCCCTATGAAGATGAATTCTTCCCCGGCGGTGTCCCAAACGCGTCTTTCGGGCAAGGATGGAGCGACGCCAACAAAGCTCTCGACCATAACGTACGGAGCGTGGATTCCACGTACGTCACCATGGGCTTCGTCTACGATGCCGAGCGCGCACCGGGCGTGCGTCCGGTCGGCCTGGACGGCGAGGCGGACCTTAACGCGGCCGTCCGTCAACACGAAACAGTGCCATCCCTGTGGGAGGGTTTCAAGCACATGACATTCAAGGACGATCGTCCCGAAAGTTGGGCGGGAGACTCCATGCTCGACTGGAGTATTATGGAGGTAGCCGACCGAGTCTCTCGTTCGGGCACGCCGATCCAAAACTGGGCGAGCTGGTTCGACGGCGGTACGGCGCAGGGGGCCATTCGCCGGTTCATGCAACAGTCCAATCCAATGAACGTGATCATCGGCCCTTGGAGCCATGGTTCGGCCATGGCCCGGGACCCTCTACGGGAAGTGGGTGCGGCGACGGCGCAGCCGACGCTGGAGGCAATTGACGTTCATTTCGCGGAATTATGCTTCAACGGCGAGGCTGCCCGCGAGCATGGGAAGCTCCTCCACTACTACACCCTCGGCGAGGGCGCTTGGAAATCGACACGCTCCTGGCCGCCCCCCGCAGCCCGTCATCGCTGGTATTTGGGGAGTGGGTCCCGCCTGAGCTCATCACCCGACGAGATCGGGTTCGACCCGCTTCAGGTCGACCCTGAGGCGGGGGATCCAACCCCAACGCGGTGGGATTTCGCACCGACCGTGAATCTTGCGCGAGATCATCGAGGGTTGGATGCCGCTAGCCTCGCCTACACCAGCGAGCCGCTCACACGCGACCTCGAGATCACCGGCCATCCTGTTGTCCACCTGAACATTATCTCGACTCGCGAGGACGGGAGCTTTTTTGTCTACCTGGAAGCCGTAAGGCCGGACGGGGTGTCTTGTTATCTCACGGAAGGCCAGCTGCGCGCCCTGCACCGGAAGGTGTGGACCGAGTCACCATTCAGCGAGCTTGGGCCGCAGCATAGCTACCTAAAGCGCGACGCCGAACCGCTCACGCCGGGCAAGGCCACGGTCCTGGCGTTCACCTTGCACCCGATCTCCGCACGTCTCCCGGCAGGTTACCGCCTGAGGGTGGTTCTCTCCGGCAGCGACCACCCCACATTCACCAATGTGCCCACGGACGGGCCGCCGCCCTTCCTCAAATTTCATCGCGGTACGACCGGCTGCTATATCGACCTGCCGATCATCGGCTCGTGAGCATAGGAGATAATCGGTTTGGTACCTATGCTTCCGCGGTTTGGAAATGCTGCGCTTCGAGTTGATGATAGAATGCGGTCCGAGTGATCAGCCAAAAGCATCAGTAACGAAGCGCAGCACAAACCATTATGCCGGTCGCGATCGTTCGATGAATTAGACGTCCGTTTGTATTATCGACGAGAACGGAAGAGGCTGCCGTGGGTGCAGGGTGGTCAGTCATCCGGACGATCGGACCATTGCCGACTGCGGCGTCATGGCCCGCTGCCGCTTCATCCTCCACAAGCCAATGAACAGCCGCATCTTCAGAATCTTGATCGACACTCACCACCGACAATTTGCGACAGGCCCGCGAGAATTACATCCCAGCAGTCCGTCGGCATCTCTTCTCGCTTGCCGCCGCCCTGCGTACGAATTCTGATCAGATAGTTCCCTGCACACATGCAAGGAAACCCATGCCGAGGAGAGCGCTCAACGCCCCGCGGAAAAGTTCGACTGCGACCAAAGACCAATGACCTTAAGCGGCTTGATCACGCCACGGCGCCACCGATCCGCCTGGGACCGTGCCAAGAGGCTCGTCCGGGTTAATTGCCGAGAGCTGGCTGGCTAAAGCGTTTAATTCGGCCTCGCATTATCGGTCGCTCCCTTTGTGGGACAAATGTAGCATCATTTGCGAACAGAAACATGTGTTGCAATTCGCGGCAAACTCTGCAAATAATCGCGAGAGGATGCCAAAGTCAGGTTGTCCTAAGATAGCCGAGATCAAAATGACCAAAATTCTCCACCGTTCGATCGGTGCAAAATTACCCTGCGCCGTAGCCGGAGACGGTATCTACATCACGGACAGCGAAGGCCGCAGATACATCGACGGATCGGGTGGGGCAGCTGTCAGTTGTCTTGGCCACAATCACCCAGAAGTGCTGGATGCGATGAGGGCGCAGATGGGACGTATCAGTTATGCTCATACATCGTTCTTCACGACCGATGTTGCTGAGCAGCTTGCCGAGCAACTCATCAAGCTAGCACCGGCTGGCCTCGATTACGTCTACTTGGTTTCGGGCGGCTCTGAAGCCGTCGAAGCGGCCCTCAAAATGGCCCGTCAGTATTTCGTGGAAATAGGTGAACCTCAACGGCGCCATATCATCGCACGCCGACAGAGTTATCACGGAAACACAATTGGTGCGCTAGCGACTGGAGGTAACGAATGGCGTCGCGCGCAGTTCAAGCCAATACTGCCTGAAACCCATCATGTTTCGCCTTGCTATGCTTATCGTGGCATGCAACTGGACGAAACACCAGAGTCTTACGCTGAGCGGCTCGCCAACGAACTTGAGGCGAAGGTTCTCGAACTGGGGGCTGATACGGTCATGGCGTTCGTTGCTGAGCCGTTGGTCGGCGCCACGCTCGGAGCTGTACCGCCCGTGGCAGATTACTTCAAGCGAGTGCGTCATGTTTGTAACAAATACGGACTTTTGCTTATACTCGACGAGGTGATGTGCGGAATGGGCCGCACTGGAACGATATTCGCAACGGACCAGGAAGGAATCGTTCCCGATCTGCTGACGCTCGCGAAGGGGTTGGGTGGCGGTTTTCAGCCAATCGGGGCAGTTCTCCTTTCTGAAAAAATCTACCGAGCCTTTGCCGAAGGTTCAGGTCTTTTCCAGCACGGTCACACCTACATTGGTCATCCAATTGCTGCGGCGGCTGCCAGCAAGGTGGTCGAAATTCTCACGCGCCCCGAGATGATGGACAACGTCATCGAGATGGGCGATCGCCTCCGGGCCGGACTTGATGCGGCACTTGGGCAATCCGCGTACATCGGCGATGTTCGGGGTCGCGGCCTGTTTCGCGGGGTGGAAATTGTGGTGAACAAAGACACCAAACAGCCTTTCGATCCAGCTCTAAAAATTCACTCCAAGATCAAGAAGGAAGCCATGCAACGTGGGCTGTTATGCTATCCGATGGGAGGCACCATCGATGGCGTGCACGGTGACCACGTCTTGCTAGCTCCTCCTTACATCATTCAGCCCGAACAGATCGACATGATTGTCGAACGGCTCGCGGCGGCTATTAAGGCCGCTGTCGTCAGCTGAGGGGTGTAGGAATGACTTTAGCATCGAATCCGACCCCTCCATGCCCGCCCATAAAGGACGAGCACTGGCCCGCGGAGATTGCGGATCTCAGGACCGGCTTCGCCGGTGCGCTAAACGTCTATCGTACCATGGCGCACCATCCGTCACTGCTAAGGGCATGGGTTCCTTTACGCCAGCATGTTGTCAATTGCAGCGCTCTAGGCGCCGTCCGGTCGGAACTCGTAATCCTGCGGGCGGCCCATCGAATGGGTTCCGCCTATGAATGGACCCATCATGTGAGCCGAGCCCGTGGCCTCGGAATTTCCGAGGCGCGAATTCAGGCCATGAGAACCCTGCCGGATGGGGAAGATGCGCTAATCGTGCGAGCAGTGGATGAGCTTTTCGACGAGAAATGCCTCAGTCTTGAGATCGAAAGCGCCCTATCCTCCGAAATGGGGACGCAGGCAATCTTCGATCTGATGGCAACAGTTGGGTTCTACTCAGTGCTGGGCTTTATCCTAAAGACCTATGACACTCCTATCGACGAAGCGGTCGCGCAAGAATTGTCAGCGCGGCCAATCTAGCTTAACTGTCTCGCGTAGATTGATGCTCCGCGGTGGCCAGCAGGTGTCCCCGGCAAAGCTGGGCTTCAAAGATGTGAGCCGGTGAAAGCCGTTGAGTGGCGACGTACGATCCGCCTGCCAAGCACCGTTCAATGTACGGCCGAACTGCCCGCGGTACTCTTGTTCCGAGTTGCTGTTTCATTGCAGATGGCTTCCTTGTCTCGGCACACCGCCTTAAAGTAGCCGAGCGCCCAAAAGAGCTCTCCGGTAACAACTTCCTTCTTCTCGCCCTAAAGATGGATGGCGCCCCCCGAGCCGCCGATCACCTGGAGATTCTGTCGGGCTGCCACCATCGCCCCGAAGTGAGCGCACACAGACGTCACTTCCTGCCGAACAGGTTTACCACTGTAGGCGCCGCACTAAAAAAACTATCGTTTTTTTTGCGCAACCCAGTAGACCTGATTTTCACGGCGAAGATCTTCGTAAGACTTGATCCGCGCTTTGGCCGTTTCACCTCCCCGAGCAACGAGCAAAGAAATGAGAATGTCGAGCACCGCTGTTGCGCCAGCGTAGCAGCCGAAATGGTGGGTCGACAAAACAGAAACTATGATTGTCTCGTCGGCTTTGAAATCTGGGGACACCAGTTCGCTGTCAGAAAGCAGAATTAATTTCATGCCCTTGCGTCTCGCAAATTTGCAAGCGTCGATTGTTTCTCGAGAGTAGGGGTTAAAGGTGATCGCCATCATAACATCGCCTGGACTGGCGGAATGTAATTCATCGATCGCGCTATTCATATGACGCGGCACCAATTGCAAAGTCGGCAAAGCCATGCGGCCAACGTAGTGGAAGTAGTAGGCCATGGCGTAGCTCGCTCTGACGGCAGTCAGGTAGACCACCCTCGCATCCAGAAGCATTGTGACCACTCGTTGCAATTGGTCGGGTGCCTGAAGTTCGAGAGACCGCTGAACAATTGCCAGGACGTTTGTCGAGGCGTTGGCTTGAACCTGTCCCAGTTCCCCGCCATCCCTCAAACGTTTAATCCACTCAGGATGATCGAGCACGGCGGAGGCTGAGACTAGCGCGTGCCTAAATGGCTCGCGCAACTCGTCATAGCCCTCGAACCCGAGCCGTTGAGCCAATCGCACGAGTGTATACGTGCTGACGCCAACTTTTCGTGCGGTTTCCCGAATCGGATCGAGACCAAAATCCGACGGATGATCGACGATGTACTTCGCAACAGTTCGTAACCTACCTGGGAAGCTCCCAAGCCTCTCCTTGAGATCGGCTATGACACGGTTTTTTTGGGTCGGGTCCAAATCCCCATCCAACGTCAAAACATTTGTTATTTTTTGGGCATGTTTACCAAATCCGTTTTTTTGTGCAAGGTCATGCCACCGAAATTGTGCGCTCACGCTCAACTGCATTCAGCATCAGGATAAGACATTGGCCAATCCGCTGCCTTCTCACGCTTCTGTCATCGTCATTGGTGGTGGGATCATGGGCTGCTCAACTCTGTATCACCTTGCAAAGATGGGCGTTACAGACGCAGTCCTGCTCGAGCGCAACGCGTTGACATCTGGCACGACGTGGCATTCTGCAGCACAAGTCAGGGCTTTGCGGCATTCTCGGAATTTGACACGAATGATTCAATATTCGGTCGAACTCTATTCGCAGCTGGAGAAGGAGACGGGCCAGTCCGTAGGTTGGATACAGAAAGGATCTTTGTCTATCGCGACAAGCCCCGACCGACTAACCCATATTCGTCGGCAAGAAGCACTGGCACATGCTTATGGAATCAATGCGCGGTCAATCTCTGCTGAGGAGGCGAAGGAGCGGTGGCCGCTCATGAATGCTAACGATGTTCTTGGTGCCGTTTGGTCGCCTGAAGATGGGCGCGTGTCTCCGTCGGATGTATGTGCCGCTTTGGCGAAGGCAGCAAAACGTCTTGGTGCCAAGCTCTTCGAACGTACCGGCGTCAACGGTATTTTGACGGAAAATGGTCGCGTGCGTGGTGTCGAAACCGCCCAAGGTACGATCATGTGTGACGCGATCGCCCTTTGTACTGGTCTCTGGTCCCGTGAAGTGGCGGCTATGGCAGGCGCCGAGGTGCCCGCTCTTGCTTGCGAACATTTCTACTTACTGACCAAGCCAATCGACGGGATTGTAGGAAACACGCCGACACTCTCCGATCACGACAGTCACCTGTACATCCGTGATGATTCGGGTGGGCTATTGGTCGGATGCTTCGAGCCCAGGGGCAAGCCAATTGCGCCGGGCGTACTGAATGAAAGCTTTGAATTCGGACTCTTGCCTGAGGACTGGGATCACTTCGAGCCGATGATGATGAATGCTCTGCACCGCTTACCTGCGCTAGAAAGCGCAGAGGTAAAGATGCTGTTGAATGGACCGGAGAGTTTCACTCCAGACGGCACTTTTATGCTCGGCGAAACGGCGGAGACCCGAGGGCTCTTTCTTGGATGCGGCATGAACTCCGTGGGCATCGCTTCCGGCGGCGGCGCAGGAATGAACCTTGCTCACTGCATTGTGCATGGGCATACAGCATATGACCTAACCGAAGCCGACGCTAAGCGCTTCGCACCGGTTTTCAACAACATTGAACACTTGATGGCACGGGCGCCAGAAATCCTCGGAACGCATTATGACATTGCCTATCCTGGGAAGCAGTTGAAAACCGCTCGGGATCTGCGAACGCTCCCTCTAGACAGGGAATACCGCGAGTCCAAGGCGCACATGGGCCAATTCTTTGGCTGGGAGCGGCCCCTTTACTTTGGCAAGCGGGAAGAACCCGTTCTGCGTTTCGATCGACCGGACTGGTTTGAAAACGTCCGTGCAGAAGTCATGGCTGCACATGAGCGGGCTGCGGTTTTTGACGCTTCGCCATTCGGCAAAATTGACGTCCAGGGCCCAGATGCCGAGAGTTTCCTTTTGCACGTCTGTGCGGGTCACCTCGCTCGCGCTCCAGGGTCGGTGATCTATACGGCCATGCTTAACGAGCGCGGTACCTTTGAGTCAGACCTTACCGCCCAGCGCCTCGCTGAGGATCATTATCGATTAGTCGTCGGCACAACCGCAATCAAACGCGATCTCGCATGGCTTCACCGGCACTCTCATGGCTATGATGTCACATTGACAGATGTCACCGAGGCCTATGCGGTGCTTGGACTGATGGGACCGGACTCGGCCAGGATTGTCAGCGAATGCGGTGCCCAAGCACTCAACGAAGTCGCTTATTTTAAGCATGGTACTGCGCAACTAATTGGAAAGCCCGTGCGAGGCGCGCGCATCTCTTATGTAGGAGAGGCGGGATGGGAAATGACGTGCCGACGAGAAGATGCGCCCGAAATCTATGCGGCGTTGGTGGCGGCAGGTGCTCGACCAGCCGGAATGTTTGCCCAAACGTCGATGCGTATCGAGAAGGGTTTTTGTGCGATGGGTCACGAACTGGATGGCGACGTCAGCCCGATCGCTGCTGGTCTCGACTTCGCGGTCAGAAAAAGCGGTGGGTTTATCGGAGCAGAAGCATTGGAAGCTGGGCGCACGCGTCGAGACCTTTCGCACATCATCTCCCTTTCGCTTGATGACGAAACTGCTGTTCCTTTGGGGCATGAGCCGATCTACTTCAATGGCCGTATTGTAGGGCAAACCTCCTCTTGCGCTTTCGGTTTCCGCGTTGGCAAACCCGTAGGTCTTGGACACACTCGTGAGCAGCTAGGGAATGGCGAACGCGTTCAAATTGATATAGCCCGGCAAATGCACGATGCCACAGTTACGATCGGCCCGCTCTTCGATCCTCAGAGCTTGCGGATGAAACACTGACGGCTGCAAAGCCATGCCCATGAGCGAAACGGCAAATTGGGGGCACGAACCACAGCAAAACTTGGCTGCAACATTCGACCCCAGCTGCTCCTCATCCAAAGGAAAAACTTTCCATGAAAGTTCTGGTTCCCGTTAAACGGGTGGTTGACTACAACGTGAAGATCCGGGTTAAACCGGATGGAACTGGCGTTGAGCTCGCCAACGTCAAGATGTCGATGAACCCTTTCGACGAAATCTCGGTCGAAGAGGCGCTGCGCCTGAAGGAGGCCGGCAAGGCCGAAGAAGTGGTGGTCGTGTCGATCGGACCTGCCAAGGCCGAGGAGACCCTGCGGACCGCGCTCGCCATGGGGGCCGACCGGGCGATCCTAGTCGAGACCGACGATGCCGTCGAGCCACTGGCGGTTGCCAAGATCCTCAAGGGCGTGGCGCAAGCCGAACAGCCGGGTCTCATCATCGTCGGCAAGCAGGCGATCGACGACGACTCGAACCAGACTGGCCAGATGCTGGCGGCATTGCTGGGAACAGCGCAGGCGACCTTTGCCTCTAAGATCGAAATCGGCGACGGCAAGGCGCAGGTGACCCGCGAGGTTGACGGCGGCCTGCAGACGATCGACGTCAAGCTGCCGGCCGTGGTGACGACCGATCTTCGCCTCAACCAGCCGCGCTATGCCTCGCTGCCCAACATCATGAAGGCGAAGAAGAAGCCGCTTGACAAGAAGAACCCGGCCGATTTCGTCGTTTCGACCGAGCCGCGGCTGAAGGTCCTGATGACGGAAGAGCCATCCGGCCGCAAGGCGGGCGTCAAGGTGGGCTCGGTCGCCGAGCTCGTCGGAAAGCTCAAGACCGAAGCCGGCATCCCTGTAACCCAGTCCGAATGAGGAGTTAGACATCATGGCCATTCTTCTTCTGGCTGATCATGACAATGCCCACCTCTCCGACCAGACTGCCAAGGCGCTGACGGCAGCAACCAAGATCGGCGGCGACGTTCATGTGCTGGTCGCCGGCGCTGGCGTCAAGGCTGCAGCACAGCAAGCAGCAAAACTGGCCGGCGTCTCGAAGGTGCTGGTTGCCGAGGATTCAAGCCTTGCCAACAATCTGGCAGAACCGCTGGCGGCACTGATCGTTTCGCTGGCCGGTTCCTACGACACCATTATCGGAGCTGCCACCTCGGTCGGCAAGAACGTCATGCCGCGTGTGGCCGCGCTTCTCGATGTCGCCCAGGTTTCGGAAATCATCGAGGTGGTTTCACCAGACACCTTCAAGCGGCCGATCTATGCCGGCAATGCCATCCAGACAGTACAGGCGACCGACGCCAAGAAGGTCATCACCGTACGCACCGCCTCTTTTTCCCAAGCCTCCCAAGGCCCACTTGCTGCCGTCGAATTGATCTCGACGGCAGCTCTTTCTTCTAACCTTTCCGTTTTTGTTTCCGACGCGCTGTCGGCTTCCGACCGTCCGGAATTGACCTCGGCTAAGATCATCATCTCGGGCGGGCGTGCACTCGGTTCGGCGGAGAAGTTCAAGGAAGTCATCCTGCCGGTTGCCGACAAACTCGGCGCTGCCGTTGGCGCAAGCCGTGCGGCCGTCGATGCCGGTTATGCGCCGAACGACTGGCAGGTCGGTCAGACGGGCAAGGTGGTCGCCCCGCAGCTCTATATCGCCTGCGGTATCTCGGGTGCGATCCAGCACCTCGCCGGGATGAAGGATAGCAAGCTTATCGTCGCCATCAACAAGGACGAAGAGGCGCCGATCTTCCAGGTCGCCGACTATGGCCTTGTCGCCGATCTCTTCGAGGCACTACCGGAACTTGAAAAGGCGCTGTGACCGCACAGCGGTAATCCGTGGATTTGTTATGACAACATATGTTCTTACAGTGACGTGCAAGTCGACGCGCGGGATTGTGGCGGCGGTATCGAACTATCTCGCCGAACAGGGCTGCAACATCGTCGATTCCAGCCAGTTCGACGATCTCGATACCGGCATGTTCTTCATGCGTATCTCTTTCATGTCCGAAGAGCGCGTGGTCGAGGCGGCACTTGTGGAGGGCTTCAAGCCGGTCGCCGGCAAATTTGCGATGGTTGTCGAGATCCACGACAGCAAGAAGCGCATGAAGGTGCTTTTGATGGTCTCGCGCTTCGGCCATTGTCTCAACGACCTGCTCTACCGCTGGAAGATCGGCGCACTGCCGATCGATATCGTCGGCGTCGTCTCCAACCATTTCGAATACCAGAAGGTCGTGGTGAACCACGACATTCCCTTCCACCACATCAAGGTGAGCAAGGAGAACAAGCTGCAGGCTGAAGCCCAGATCCTCGACCTCGTCGAGCAGACCGGCACCGAATTGGTCGTGCTTGCCCGCTACATGCAGGTTCTTTCCGATGCCATGTGCAAGAAGATGTCGGGCCGCATCATCAACATCCACCACTCGTTCCTACCCTCGTTCAAGGGCGCCAACCCGTACAAGCAGGCCTATGAGCGCGGCGTGAAGCTGATCGGGGCGACGGCGCACTACGTCACCGCCGACCTCGACGAAGGTCCGATCATCGAGCAGGAGACCGCCCGCATCACGCATGCACAGTCGGCCGAAGACTATGTCTCGATCGGCCGCGATGTTGAGAGCCAGGTGCTGGCGCGGGCCATCCACGCCCATATCCACTGCCGCACCTTCCTCAACGGCAACCGTACCATCGTCTTCCCGGCAAGCCCCGGGAGCTACGCCTCGGAGAGAATGGGGTGAGACAGCGATCCTTGATCGAGCGGATATCGACCCGCCGTCCGTACTGCTGTGAAAAGCATAGTCGTCTCCTCTTGTAAGAGACGAACGCAAGAAACCGGCAGGGCGCACGGTCATGTCGCTGATAACTGGACAAGCCACTCACCTGGCACGTTAAACGCAAATGTACCAAGTCAGACTTGCCACGGTGCGATCGAAGCAGAGCTATCGGCAAAAAGATCACGGGAGATGCGTGTTGTGTTGGACCGTCACCAGACCTGAACCATGAGGAGACGATGAATAAGATTTACGAAAACGCGAATGCGGCGCTTGAGGGCGTATTATTCGACGGCATGTTCATCGCCGCGGGAGGCTTTGGCTTGTGCGGCATACCGCAGCTGTTGATTGAAGCGATTCGTGCGGCCGGCACCCGGGACCTGACTATCGCATCGAACAATTGTGGAGTTGATGACTTCGGCCTTGGCGTGCTCCTACAGACGAGACAGATCAGAAAGATGATTTCGTCTTACGTCGGCGAGAATGCAGAATTTACGCGGCAGTATCTCAGCGGGGAATTGGAGCTTGAATTCAATCCGCAGGGCACGCTCGCCGAGCGCATGCGGGCAGGGGGCGCGGGGATCGCCGGTTTCTACACCAAAACCGGCGTAGGCACTGTTATTGCAAGTGGCAAAGAACTGAAGGTCTTTGACGACCAAGTATATGTGCTCGAGACCGGCATCGTGGCGGATCTTTCCATCGTGAAGGCCTGGAAGGCGGACACATCGGGCAATCTCGTCTTCCGCAAGACTGCCCGCAACTTCAATCCGCCGGCCGCCACCTGCGGCAAGATCTGCGTGGCAGAGGTCGAGGAAATCCTGCCTGCCGGCAGCCTCGATCCCGATCAAATCCATCTGCCGGGGATCTATGTGCACCGGCTCATTCAGGGTCAGCACGAAAAACGCATCGAACAGCGCACGACGCGCGCGGCGGCTTGAGGGCAGGGGGAGACAAGATGGCCTGGGACAGGAACCAGATGGCAGCACGGGCTGCCCGCGAACTTCAAGACGGCACCTACGTCAATCTCGGCATCGGTATTCCAACACTGGTGGCCAATTACATTCCCGATGGTTTGCACGTGACGCTGCAGTCGGAAAACGGCCTGCTCGGCATTGGCCCGTTTCCGACCGAAGACAAGATTGACGCCGACCTGATCAACGCCGGCAAGCAGACGGTGACGGCGCTGCCGCACTCGGCCTTCTTCGATTCTGCTCAAAGCTTTGCGATGATCCGCGGCGGCAAAATCGCTATGGCAATCCTTGGCGCGATGGAAGTCGCCGAGAACGGTGACCTCGCCAACTGGATGATCCCCGGCAAGCTGGTCAAGGGTATGGGTGGGGCAATGGACCTGGTCGCCGGCGTCAAACGCCTCGTCATCGTCATGGACCACACCAACAAGGCAGGCGAGTCGAAAGTGCTGAAGGCCTGCACGCTGCCGCTGACCGGAAAGGGAGTCGTCAACCGGATCATCACAAACCTTGGTGTTCTCGACGTCGTCGACGGGGGGCTCAAGCTTGTGGAACTTGCCGATGGCGTGACTGACAGCGTGCTGCGCTCAGCAACCGAAGCCACGATCGTCAACTGACCCGGCCCATTTTTTGAGTCGAGGTAGAAACCTTGTCGGATCCAACCATCAACGGAGCAGCCGTCATGAGTACATCATCCATCGTCGTCGCCAGCGCCGCGCGCACGGCCGTCGGCTCCTTCAACGGCGCGTTTGCCGCAACGCCGGCGCATGAGCTCGGCGCCGCCGTCATCAAGGAACTTTTGTCGCGAGCAGGTGTCGAAGCCGCAGAGGTCGACGAGGTCATCCTCGGCCAGGTACTGACCGCGGCCCAGGGACAGAACCCGGCCCGCCAGGCCTCGATCAATGCCGGCCTGCCCAAGGAGACCACCGCCTGGGGCCTCAATCAGGTTTGCGGCTCGGGCCTGCGCGCCATTGCGCTCGGCATGCAGC
>NZ_RZTC01000106.1:0-244 GCF_004023165.1 Mesorhizobium sp. M7A.F.Ca.MR.176.00.0.0
ACGCGCATGCGCGCGGCCGCGGTCAGGGGCAACTGGCACATCTGGGCCGACACCTACGCCATCGCCAACAAGCCGGGAGGCTTCCTGGCCGGCGGCCGCGGCGACGAACTGGCGGTGCAGGCCAGCCTGCCGCGCGAAGTCTGGGGTTTTTGGGCCGATCGCGGCGCCACAATCATCCAGACGGACGAGCCGAAGGCAGCCATCGTATGGCTGACGGCGAATGGTTTTCGCGTGCCTTATGCCG
>NZ_RZTC01000106.1:254-6826 GCF_004023165.1 Mesorhizobium sp. M7A.F.Ca.MR.176.00.0.0
AGAGACCCAGTCAACTAGCAATTCGACGCTGGCGCTGTCACCCACCTTGGGAACGCCGGCGCCATCACCCCACCCGGCGCTACGCGCCGACCTCCCCATCGAGGGGAGGTGGAGGTCGCCGCCAGTCTCGACGCATTGAGTAGACCGCTGAGCCGGCAGGCGTTGCAAGGGTGTCTGTATGTAAAGCGCGGCGCCCTACCTCCCCTTGATGGGGAGGTCGGCGCGTAGCGCCGGGTTGGGTGACAGCCGAGACCCAACAGGCAGCATATGCTCCCGGTGGGGCGCCCTATCAAGCAGCCATCGCCATCCCATCCAACTCCCCAAGCACATCATCCGAAAGCTCCAGTTCGGCAGCCGCGAGGTTCTCCCTGAGATGTCCGACCGACGATGTGCCGGGAATCAGCAGGATGTTGGGCGCGCGGCGCAGCAGCCAGGCGAGCGCAACCTGCATTGGCGTGGCGCCGAGGCGTGTTGCGACGTCCGACAGGGTGGAGGATTGCAGCGGGTTGAAGCCGCCGAGCGGGAAGAACGGCACATAGGCGATGCCGTCGCGGGCAAGGTCGTCGATCAGGGCGTCGCCGCCGCGATGCGCAAGATTGTACTGATTCTGCACGCAGACGATCTCGGCGATACGGCGCCCTTCGGCGATCTGCGCCGGCGTCACGTTGCTCAGCCCGATATGTTTG
The DNA here is from genome assembly GCF_004023165.1 of Mesorhizobium sp. M7A.F.Ca.MR.176.00.0.0. Taxonomy (NCBI): domain Bacteria; kingdom Pseudomonadati; phylum Pseudomonadota; class Alphaproteobacteria; order Hyphomicrobiales; family Phyllobacteriaceae; genus Mesorhizobium; species Mesorhizobium sp. M7A.F.Ca.MR.176.00.0.0. The sequence continues at coordinate 941 of NZ_RZTC01000106.1, forward strand.
ACCAGGCCTTTCTGTTGAAGCCCGGCCAGCACGGTGAGCGGCGCTTCGATCGACCCTTCGGCTGGACCATGGGTATCGAACATGATGCGCAAATTGACCACATCGAGCACCTCGAGCCCGAGATTGCTTAGATTGTCATGCACGGCCTGGGTCAGCTCTTCCACGGAAAAGGCCGGCAACCACGATCCATCCGCGCCGCGCCGGGCGCCAATCTTGGTGACGATGACGAGATCGTCAGGGTAGGGCGCCAGCGCTTCGCGGATCAAAAGGTTGGTGACGTGCGGTCCATAGAAGTCGCTGGTGTCGATGTGGTCGACGCCTTGCGTCACGGCCTCGCGCAGCACGGCCAATGCCGCGTCATGGTCCTTGGGCGGCCCGAACACGCCGGGTCCGGCGAGTTGCATGGCACCGTAGCCGAGCCGCTTCACGGTGTGGCTGCCAAGCTTGAAGGTGGCGGGGGCGAAGGTGCCGGATTGTTGGATGTTGGACATGATTGATCTCCTTTGAGGAGGCAGAGATAGGCGCTGCCCAACCTCGTGATAATCCGGTACAATCCACACAGGCCGTGCGGAATGGCGAACAATGATGGACCTCAGCGATCTGAACGCCTTCGTGGCGGTGGCGCGCGCCGGCGGTTTTCGCGATGGCGCGCGTGCGAGCGGCGGCAGCGCCTCCGGCTTGAGTGAGGCGGTGCGTCGCCTGGAAGTGCAGCTCGGTGTCAGGCTGTTCAACCGCACGACGCGCAGCGTTGTCCCGACCGAGGCGGGCCTCAGCCTGCTGGAGCGGCTCGGTCCGGCGCTGTCGGAGGTGGAGGCGGCGCTGGACGTGGTGAACGGCTTTCGCGACAGGCCGGCGGGCTCGCTGCGTCTCAATGTGCCGGTCAGCGCCGCGCGGTTGATCTTGCCCGATATCGTGCCGGGTTTCCTCGCCGCCTATCCCGGCATCCGTCTGGAAGTGATCGCCGATGAGAACTTTGTCGATGTGCTGGCGGCCGGGTGTGACGCCGGCATCCGCTATGACGAGCGGCTGGAGCAGGACATGATCGCGGTGCCGATCGGACCGCGCGTGCAGCGCTTCGCCACCGCTGCCAGCCCTGCCTATCTTGCTCGTCATGGGCGGCCGCAACACCCGAGCGACCTGCTTGGCCACTCTTGCGTGCGCGGGCGCTTTTCCAGCGGTGCGATGCTGCCTTGGGAGTTCGAGCGCGACGGTGAGGTGGTGCGGGTCGATCCGACAGGGCCGCTGATCGTGCGGATCGGCGGCGCGACCGATCTTGCCGTCGATGCGGCCATCGCCGGCACCGGCATCATCGGCCTCTTCGAGGGCTGGCTTCGCCCCTACTTCGAAAGCGGCGCGCTTGAGCCCATTCTCGAACCGTGGTGGCCGAGTTTTCCCGGACCGTTCCTCTATTATCCCGGCCGGCGGCTGGTGCCGGCCCCGCTGCGGGCGTTCATCGACTATATCAAGGGCGGCAAGGCCTGACCTGTTTATGCCGGCGCCTTCACCCCACCCGGCGCTACGCGCCGACCTTCCCATCGAGGGGAGGTAGGGCGTCGCGCTCTTCTACCTCCCCTCGATGGGGAGGTCGCGCAGGCGCGGGTGGGGTGACTGCCGAGCCGCAAACAAAAAGGCCGCCCGGGGGGCGGCCTTTTCGATTGTCTGAAGCTGCGAAGTGCTTAGCGCTTCGAGAACTGGAACGAACGACGGGCTTTCGCCTTGCCGTACTTCTTGCGCTCGACGACGCGGCTGTCGCGGGTCAGGAAGCCGCCCTTCTTGAGCACGGCGCGCAGCGTCGGCTCGTAATAGGTCAGCGCCTTGGAGATGCCGTGACGCACGGCGCCAGCCTGGCCGGAGAGACCGCCGCCGACAACGGTCGCGACGATGTCGTACTGGCCGGCGCGGTTGGAGGCGATGATCGGCTGGTTGAGGATCATCTGCAGGACCGGACGCGCGAAATAGGTCGCGAATTCCTTGTCGTTGACGATGATCTTGCCGGAACCCGGCTTCACCCAGACGCGCGCAATGGCGTTCTTGCGCTTGCCGGTGGCATAGGCGCGGCCCGACTTGTCGAGCTTCTGGACGTGGACGGGGGCTGCCGGCTGGGTATTGGTGTTGCCGGTGGCGGCGCCCAGTTCTGCGAGCGAGGAAAGCTCAGCCATCTTATGCGACCTTCTTGTTCTTGGCGTTCAGCTTGGCCACGTCGAGCACGACGGGCTGCTGTGCGACATGCGGATGCTCGGCACCTGCATAGACGCGCAGGTTCTTCATCTGGCGACGACCGAGCGGGCCACGTGGGACCATGCGCTCAACGGCCTTCTCGACGACACGCTCGGGGAAACGACCCTCGAGCAGCTGGCGCGCGGTGCGCTCCTTGATGCCGCCTGGGTGGCCGGTGTGCCAGTAATAGACCTTGTCGGTGAACTTCTTGCCGGTGAACACCACCTTGTCGGCATTGATGACAATGACGTTGTCGCCGTCGTCGACATGCGGGGTGAAGGTCGGCTTGTGCTTGCCGCGAAGATGATTGGCGATGACAGTGGCCAGACGACCGACGACGAGACCTTCGGCGTCGATCAGGATCCACTTCTTCACCACATCCGCAGGCTTCTGCGAAAAGGTTGTCATGTTTTCTGCTCTCGGTTCTGACCTTCATAAAAGAAGGCGTTTCTTGTTGCTTGGATTGTCGGAAGGACGCTGTCCGCCGCCAATAACAAAACGGCGGCCTTTGCGGGCCGCTGCTTCGTGAGGGCTTATAGGCGAGGGTGGTGATCGCGTCAAGGCGCGCGAAAAGGAGAATATCTGACAAAATGCGGCGAAAACAATAAGTTAAGTGAAAGGTATTATTTTACCACATCGCCATTCCGCTTCGGCGGGATCGAATAGGTGCCGGTGGCGTGCGCCACCGTGTGCCCGTCCGGGCCGGCAACGATGTCGATATCGAACACCATCAGGCTCTTGCCCAGCTTCAGGATGCGGCAATGGCCATCGATCGGTCCGGCCTCGGCCTTGCGCACGAAATTGATGTCGAGGTTGACGGTAACGGAAAGCGCATCCGGCCCGGCATGGCTGAGCACGCAGACGTAGCCGCCAATGTCGGCCAGCGTGAACAGCGAAGGGCCGGACACCGTGCCGCCCGGACGCAAGTGCCGCTCGCCGGCGTTGAGCCGCACGGTGCAGCCGCCGGGGAACACGTCGATCGCCTCGAAATATTTGAACTGCTCGTTGAGCTGCGGATAGACGGTCTCCATCAGCGCATTGACTTGTTGCGCGGTCAGAACCGGCTTCAAATTGATTTGGGCGGGCATGTCGGTCCCTCGTTTTGGCCGACCTGTATGGGCGCGGCGCGGCATTTCTGACAACCTTCGTCCCCTGGCGCAAGCGATCGGTGTTGGACGAAACCTGATCCGGTATTAGATACTCTGGCAGCCCCAGGCGGAATCGCGGAGACCTTATCCATGGCCGAAATCCTTGCCATCAAGCCTGCCGCCGTTGAAGGGCCGGTTGTTACACAACTGGACAAGGGCGTGCTGCGCCTGACGCTCGCCAATCCGCCCGCCAATGCGCTGTCGCTGGCGGTGATGGCGGCGCTGACGGCCGAACTCGAGCGCGCCAAGGCCGACAAGGCCGTTCGCGTCATCGTTTTGTCGGCGGCCGGCAAGGTGTTCTGCGCCGGCCATGATCTCAAGGAAATGACGGCGCGCCGCACTGACGCCGATCATGGCAAGACCTTCTTCGCAGAGACGTTTGCCGCTTGTGCGACGCTGATGCAGGCCATCGTGCGGCATCCCTTGCCTGTCATCGCGGAAGTCGACGGCCTGGCCACCGCCGCCGGGCTGCAACTGGTCGCCAGCTGCGATCTGGCGATCGCCTCACATGAGGCTACCTTCTGCACGCCGGGCGTCAATATCGGGCTGTTCTGCTCGACGCCGATGGTGGCGCTGTCGCGCAACGTTTCGCGCAAGCATGCCATGGAGATGCTGCTGACCGGAGAGACGATCGATGCGGCGACCGCCAAGGAGTTCGGCTTGGTCAACCGCGTCGTGCCGCGCGAATACCTGAATCAGATCGTCACCAAATACGCGCAAACCATTGCTTCCAAATCATCTTTGGTGGTCAAGACCGGCAAGGAAGCCTTTTACGCCCAGGCTGAAATGGGGCTGGCCGACGCCTATGCCTATACCGGCCGGATCATGGTCGAGAACATGCTTGCGCGCGACGCGGAGGAGGGCATCGGCGCCTTCATCGGCAAGCGCAAGCCGGAATGGAAGGACGAGTAAGGAGAACGTCATGGAGCCGCGCATCTCCATCATCACCATTGCTACCGATGATCTAGACCGCGCCGTGCGCTTCTACGAAGAGATGGGCTTGAAGCGGCATGCCGGCATCACCGACGGGGTCGCCTTCTTCCAGATGGGCGGTGTCATCCTCGGCCTGTTCCCGCGCGCCAGCGCAGAAGAGGATTCCGGCATCGCCTTCGCCGCGGCGCCATCGGCGGTCTACCTCGCCTACAACACTCGTTCCGACGCCGAAGTCGACGACGTGCTCGCCAGGGCGGAAAAAGCCGGCGGCCGCATCGTCAAGCCGGCCGGCCGGGCCTTTTGGGGCGGCTGGTACGGCTATTTCGCCGACGCCGACGGGCATGTCTGGGAAGTGGCGCACAATCCGGCCTTTCCGATCGCGGAAGACGGCACGATTTCGCTACCCGGCTGATGGCCCATCGCAAGCAGCTGACGCGGCTAAAGGCTCCCTATCTGAAGCGCATCCTGCTCGACGCCGAGCGCGTGGCGGACTGGGAGAAATATCCCTGGAACCTGCCGCTGTTTCGCGGCCATGAGTTCGAACTCGAATTCACCACGCCGATCACCATCATTGTCGGCGAGAACGGCACCGGCAAATCGACGCTGCTCGAGGCGATCGGCGCACTGGCCGGCTATGACGAAGCCGGCGGCGGCAAGGGATATATGCCAGTCGACCATTCCAGCGCCATCGACAAGAGTGGTGCTGCGTTGGCCAACGCATTCCGTGGTCACTGGCTGCCGAAAGTCACCGCCGGCTGGTTCTTTCGCGCCGAATCCTTCTACTCCGTGGCCCGCTATCTCGATCAGGCAGCGCTGGAATCTGGCGGGGCGCCGCCGGACTTCCTGTCCTGGTCGCATGGCGAGGGCTTTATCCGATTTTTCGAGGAGCGCTGCCGCAGGCAGGGCATCTACATCCTTGACGAACCCGAGAGCGCACTGTCGCCGACGCGACAGATCGAGCTGCTCAAGATGCTGCGGCGCATGGACCAGTCGGGCACCGCGCAAGTGATCATGGCGACGCATTCGCCGTTGCTGATGGCTTGTCCCGGCGCGCGGCTGTTCCGCATCAGCCGCTTCGGGCTCGACCCGACCGATTTCAGCGATACCGATCATTTTCGCATGATGCGCGACTTCTGTACCGATCCGCAGGCGTTCATGGAGGAAGCGCTGCGGGAGGATGACGCGTGAGCGCCGGCGACGATGATCTCAACTGGCGCGTCGAGCAGGCATGCCGCGAAGGCTGGCCGGCGGCGACCGGGGCGGTCTTTGATGGCTGGCTCCTGCGGCGCTCCGGCGGACGGATCCGGCGCACCAATTCGGCCAATCCCTTGCGCGGCCAGCGTGGCGCGCCTGATGCAGTCATCGGCGCCGCCGAGTCCTTCTACATCGGCCACGGCCAGACGCCCTTGTTTCGGGTTCCCGACATCGCCGGCGAGCTCGAAGCCGCACTCGACCATCGCGGCTACCAGCCGGAAGGCGGCACGATCCATCTCCATGCCGGGATCGGCGACCTGGCTGAAGTCCGCGATGAGCAGGTCACCGTTTCGAAAGTGCCGGGCGAGGACTGGCTCGCGGCGCGGTTCCGCAT
>NZ_RZTC01000106.1:6836-22111 GCF_004023165.1 Mesorhizobium sp. M7A.F.Ca.MR.176.00.0.0
TCTTTCGCGAGATGACCGGGCTGATCGTCGGCGACCGGGCGTTCGTATCCTGTGAACGCGACAGCGAAATTGCCGCCTTGGCATATGGCGTCATCCGCAATGGCCTGCTTGTGGTGGAATCGGTTGAAACCGATGGCCGTTTCAGGCAGCAAGGTCTGGGCCGCAAGACTGTCGGCGGCCTCATCGGCTGGGCGCGGCGCGCAGGGGCTCACGCCGCATGCTTGCAGGTGGTGGTCGACAACACGCCGGCTCGCGCTCTCTATGCCTCGCTTGGGTTCAGCCGTGAACTTTACCGATACCACTACCGCAGGAAGCCGCATGAACCACGATAGCTACGACAACACCTACATCGCCGGCATCCTCAATTCGGTGAAGACCATCGCCATGGTCGGCGCGTCCGCCAATGATGTGCGGCCAAGCTATTTCGTGCTGAAATATCTGCTGGCCAAGGGATTTTCGGTGTTTCCGATCAATCCTGGCCAGGCCGGCAAGGAGATCCTCGGCCGGATGACCTATGCGAGGCTCGCGGATATTCCCGAGCCGATCGACATGGTCGATGTCTTTCGCGCGCCGGCGGCGGTGCCCGGCATCGTCGACGAGGCGTTGCGTCTCGATCCCTTGCCGAAAGTCATCTGGATGCAACTTGGCGTTCGCCATGACGAGGCCGCCGCGCGCGCCGAGGCGGTGGGCATCAAGGTGGTGATGAACCGCTGCCCCAAAATCGAATACGGCAAGCTGTCCGGCGAGATCGGCTGGACCGGCGTCAATTCCGGCGTGCTGTCGTCGAAGAAGCCGCTGATGCGGTCGGGATTCCAGAGTTTTGGCGTGCGCCAGAAGTAGGACACGTCGCTAAAAGTGCGCGGCGGTTTTGGGATAACGACGTGCACCAAAAGCAAGGCCGGATGCGCAATGCGCCTTGGGCGCAAAATTATTCCTTAGCCCATTGCATTTTCTCGGGCCTCGGCCGCAGATCGTTCGCCGAAGGGCATTTTCTTCTTTGCATTCGCGCTCATGCTTCGCCAAGAATGCCCGGCGATTTCAACAGTTTCAAAAGGGAGGTTTTCAGTGACCCGCACGCCAGGTTTCAATACGCTCGCCGTCCATGCCGGTGCCAAGCCCGATCCGGCGACCGGCGCGCGTGCCACGCCGATCTACCAGACGACCTCCTTCGTCTTCGACGATGCCGACCATGCCGCGTCGCTGTTCGGGCTCAAGGCCTTCGGCAACATCTACACCCGCATCATGAATCCGACGCAGGCGGTGCTGGAAGAGCGCATGGCGGCCCTCGAAGGCGGCACGGCGGCACTCGCGGTCGCTTCCGGCCACGCCGCGCAGGTGATCGTGTTCCACAATCTGATGCAGCCGGGCGACAATTTCGTTGCCGCCAACAAGCTTTATGGCGGTTCGATCAACCAGTTCGGCCATGCCTTCAAGAATTATGGCTGGGAGGTGCGCTGGGCCGACACCAACGACATCTCGACCTTCGAGAGCCAGATCGACGACAGGACCAAGGCGATCTTCATCGAAAGCCTGGCCAATCCGGGCGGCACTTTCGTCGACATCGAGAAGATCGGCGACATCGCGCGCAAGCACGGCCTGCCGCTGATCCTCGACAACACGCTGGCTTCGCCCTACCTGATCCGGCCGATCGAGCATGGCGCCGACATCGTCGTCCATTCGCTGACCAAATTCATCGGCGGCCACGGCAATTCGATCGGTGGCGCCATCGTCGACGGCGGCACCTTCGACTGGTCGAAGTCGGGCAAATACCCGATGCTGTCGGAACCGCGCCCCGAATATGGCGGCCTCGTCCTGCACGAAACCTTCGGCAATTTCGCTTTCGCCATTGCCGCGCGCGTGCTCGGCCTGCGCGATCTCGGTCCGGCGATCTCGCCCTTCAACGCCTTCCTCATCTTGACCGGCCTGGAGACCTTGCCGCTGCGCATGCAGCGCCACTGCGACAATGCCGTCACCGTTGCCGCCTGGCTGTCCAACCATCCTAAGGTTGCGTCGGTGAACTACCCCGGCCTGCCCTCAGACAAGAACAACGCGCTGCAGAAGAAGTACTCGCCGCTTGGCGCCGGCGCCGTGTTCACCTTCGCGCTGAAGGGCGGCTATGACGCCGGCGTGAAATTTGTCGAGGCGCTCGAGCTGTTCTCGCACCTGGCCAATGTCGGCGACACCAAGTCTCTGGTCATCCACCCGGCCTCGACCACGCACCGCCAGCTTTCCGACGAGCAGAAGGTCAAGGCCGGCGCAGGACCGGACACGGTGCGGCTGTCGATCGGCATCGAGGACGTCAACGACATCGTCGCCGACCTCGAACAGGCGCTAGCCAAGGTCTGACCGATCATGAGCGAGTCAAAATTTCTTGCCATCGGCGTCGACACTGTCGACGCCGAACAGGGGGCGCCGGCGCCGGACCGGCTGATCTCGGGCGATCCCAAATTCCGCACCTGGAATGTCGAGGAGCGCGACGGCGGCCTTTACGCCGGCATCTGGGAATCGACCCCGGGCAAATGGCGCATCGTCTATGACGAATGGGAGTTCTGCCACATCCTGTCCGGCGTTTCGGTGATCGCGGAAGACGGCGGGCAGGCGCGTACCGTCAAGGCCGGCGACAGCTTCGTGCTCAGGCCCGGCTTCAAAGGCAGCTGGGAAGTGCTTGAAACGACTCGCAAGGAGTATGTGATCAGGCTGTAGACCGTGATCCCGAAAAGTGGAGGCCGGTTTTCGGGTAAAGATCATGGTCGAACAACAAAAGATGCACGGATCAGACGATGCGGTCGATATCGCTGTCCGAGAATCCGTATCGCGCCATCATCCGTCGGTGCCAGTCGCTGCCCACCAATTCATCGAGGCAAGCATCGATGCGCCGGAGCAGGGCTGAATTGCCTTTGGCGATCGCGAAGGCGCCGGCCGACAGCTGCTTTTCAATCGGGGGAACCTCGACAAGTCCAAGCGGCATATCGGGCCGCCGGGTCAGATAGCCTCGGTGCGCCATCGCAACGCTGGCGTAGGCGTGCACCATGCCGCTGGCCACTGCGTCGGCCGCATCCGCCTGTGTTGCAAACATCCTGACCTGCTCAGGCGCGATTCCGTTGTGCAACGCCGTAAGATGCTGAACCTGATCGGTTATGACGCCAATCAGCGCTGTCCGGTCCTCGGCAATGGATTGGTAGCCGCGAAAGCCACGCGGATTGTGTTTCGCGACCAGCAACCCGTCCTGCAGCGCCCAGATCGGCCGTGTGAAGTCGACAAGCTGCCCGCGCTCTTCGGAGACGAACAGGCCGGTCGTCATGGTCCAACGACCCTCGACCAATCCCGGCAGCAGTTCAGCGAATTCGGTTTCGATCGGCTTAAAGCTCGCCAATCCGAGCATGTCACCGAGCCTGCGCGCAAGCTCGACGTCACAGCCTGAGACCTCGCCCAATGCACCTGCAAAGCAGAATGGCGGCTCTTCCAGGAAGGCGAATTTCAATTCGGTCATGTCAGGCAAACCGGCGCCATCCTATTTCCCCGGACAGTCTGAGGCAGCCCCGGCTTGTGGCCGTCAGAAGCCGACGGCGAGCGTTTCCAGCCCATGGAAGTGGTAAGTGTCCCGGAAGCGCGCCTCTTCGGCAAGATGCAGCTTCGGATGCCGTTCAAACAGGGTTTTCAGCGACACCTGCAATTCGAGCCGGGCGAGCGGCGCGCCGATGCAGAAATGGATACCGGCGCCGAAGGAGACGTTCTTCTGGTCGGCCCGGTCGGGCCGGAAGGCGAGAGGATCGGCGAAGGCGCGCGGGTCATGATTGGCCATGCCCAGCAGCAGCCCGATCGTCTGGCCCGGCTGCACGACGATGCCGGGCGCGACCTCGATCTCCTGATAGGCATAGCGCGCGAACATGTGCAGCGGCGCGTCGAAGCGCAGGCATTCCTCGACCGTTGCCGCGGTCGCCTCGGGCGAACCGAAGAAGCGGCTGACATCGCCACCTTGCATAAGGATCGAGCGGACGGCATTGCCGGTCTGATGCACGGTTGCTTCATGGCCGGCATTGAGCAGCAGGATCGCCGAGGACACCATCTCGTCCTCCGACAGCCTCTCACCGTCCTCCTGCGCCGAGATCAGCAGCGACAAAAGGTCGTCGCCGGGATTTCGGCGTCGCTCGGTGACGTAGCCACGGAGGAAATCCGCAAATTCGCGGGCGGCGCGGTTGGCCGTCTCTTCGATCGCGCGTGTGCGGCCATGCATGTACATGGCAACCATCTGGTGCGACCAGTCGAGCAGTTGCGGCCCCATTTCGACCGGGACGCCGAGCATTTCGGCAATGATGGTGATCGGCAAGGGCGCCGCGAAAGCAGGCAACAGGTCGACCGTCTTGCCTGGTTCGAAACGGTCGATCAGGTCGTTGGCCAAAGCCTCGACACGCGGCCGCAGCCTTTCGACCTGGCGCGAGACGAAGGCGCGGTTGACCAGTGTTCTCAGCCGCGTGTGCACCGGCGGCTCCAGTTCCAGCATCGAATTGGCTTCGACGCCGTCGAAGGCCCTGAGATGGCTGCGGTCCTGTCCAATGCCGCGGCTGTCTGGAATGCCGGCCGGGTTCTGCCGGCCGAAGCGGCGATCGCGCAGCAGCCGGTTGACGTCGTCGAAACCGCCAAAGCACCAGAAGCCGAATTCTTCCCAGAAGAATGCATTCGATACGCCGTGCAGGAAAGCATAGGCATCATAAGGGTTTTGGAAAAAAGCCGGCTCGTGCGGGTCAAGCCGCAGATGTCGAGTGGTTGGATCAAAGGCCAGGGCGGGAAGCGTCAATTTGCTCATGCCAGACCAATAGCGCGGCTTGCCAGTCTGGTTCCAGACCGTATGTTGGCGCCCGCAATCCAATACGTTGAGCCAGCCGACCGGCTGCGGAAAGTCTGATTTGATGAAGGTGATCGTTGTCGGCGCGGGTATTGCCGGTCTCTCGACGGCGTGGTCGCTGGTCAAGGCCGGCCACAGCGTTTCGATCGTCGAGCAAGGGCCGATCCCAAACCCGATGGCCGCGTCGGGCGACCATCATCGCATCATCCGCCGCGCCTACCGCGCGGGGACCGGCTATGGCCGGCTGATCACCGAAGCCTACCAGGCCTGGGACGAGATGTGGGCCGATCTCGGCGAAAGCCACCTCGATCCCAGAGGATTTGTCTGCATTTCGCGCGAGCCTGGCGACGAGGCCGAGGAATATCGCGAGGGCCTGGAAGAAGGCAATTTTCCGTTCGAATTGCTGGAGCCGGATGCAGCCGTGAAGCGCTGGCCGTTCCTGGAAGCCGGGTCGTTCCGCTACGCCTATTTCTCAACCGAAGGCGGCGCCCTGCATTGCCGCAAGATCGCGTCCGGCCTGGCAAAGTGGCTGCGCGCCAACGGCGCCAATGTCTACGAAAATAGCAAGGTCGTCGAAGTCGACGCCGAAGCCGGCCATATCGTGCTCGAAAGCGGTGAGACCATGCAGGCCGACCGCATCGTTGTCGCCGCCGGCGCCTGGGTGCTGAAACTGTTTCCGGAGCTGGACGGCGAGCTGAAGACCTATCGAACCGCACTTGCCTATGTCGAACCGCCGGCCGACCTCGAGGCGGCCTGGCAGGCGGCACCGGTTGTCCTCGATGTAGGCGGCGCGATCGACGGCTATGTGATCCCGCCCTCCGGCGGCGCCGGCATGAAATTCGGGTCCGGCCTGCACAGGGTGCCGACCAGCGACGCCGATTGGAACCGTCAGCCGGTGGCGGGCGAGGGCGAGGCGATCCGCAACCTGTTTTCGCCGCCGATCGCCCGCATCGCGGAGTATCGGGTTACCGAAGTCGTCACCTGCGCCTACACTTTCACATCAGACGAAAAATTCATGGCGCATGAAAAGGGCAAATGCCTTGTTGTCTCGGCATGCTCCGGTCACGGCTACAAGTTCGGCGCGGCGGTCGGCAGGCGCGTTGCGGCGGCCGTCGGCGATGGCGATATCGCCGGCCTGAAGGCATGGCTGCGGGCGGAGGTCGCCTGAGCGCCGCCGGGGATTGACCTAATCCTGGCAATGCCTGGGAATATGCACCCGCCGCCAGCCCGATGAATCCTCGCGAACCAGCACACGGCGCGCGACGGTCTGGTAGGAGGCGGGGACATCGATGATGCGCCTTTGCTCTGGCCTTACCAGCACTTCCTGGGCGATCTTGTCGTATTGCGCCGGGATGACGACGCGCCGCGTGCGTTCGGGCTGTATCACCACGGTTTTGGCGACACGTTCGTAGCGCGCCTTGTGCCAGACCTTGCACAGCACCTTGCGGCCGTGGATGACGCGCCATTCCCAGGAATAGCCGCCGCCATCGACCCGGACCGTACGGTAGACGGTGCGGGTGACGGCCGGTACGATCTGGTAGGTCACTTGCGCCGGAACGGTCATCACGACTCGCTCGCGCGTGCCATAGATAGGGGCGATATAGTCGACCTGCTGACCGGGCGGACTGATCATCACGTCTTCATAGACCGTGTCGTAGACGGCCGGACTGCGGACCGGCTCATAACATTCGACGGCGCGGCCGCCGGCCGCCGTCTGCGAAATCGTGCCGAGCATGGTCAGGCCGGCGATGGTGAAGCATGCGGTTTTCCCGGGCATGACACTTCCCCTGTTGAACTCTACGCATAAGTTCAACGTTGAATTGTAGAGGAAGCCGTCTCGGAAAAAAGCGGTTTCGGCGCATTTCGTTAAGTGACGCGGTTAAGAAACTGCTACCTTGCGCGGCCGGCCATGCGGCTCCGGACCCGCGGAAGCATCCGCCGGCCCGAATCCTTGGTCAGAAAGCTTGATTCGACTTACCCAGATGGCTAGGAGGGGTCGGCCTTGCACAAGGATGAGCCGGCATCCTATTTACGGAATAACGATCCAGAACCGATTCTGCCCGATCTGCCGGCATTCCCGGCGCCGGAATCCCACCGCGAGATAAGAGATATCTGATGAAGAACCCCGTCGAAACCTACATGAACCTCGTTCCGATGGTGGTCGAACAGACCAATCGCGGCGAGCGGGCCTACGACATTTTCTCGCGCCTCCTCAAGGAGCGCATCATTTTCATCACCGGTCCGGTCGAGGACGGCATGGCGACGCTGGTCTGCGCGCAGCTTTTGTTCCTCGAAGCCGAGAATCCGAAGAAGGAAATCAACCTCTACATCAATTCGCCGGGCGGCGTCGTCACCTCCGGCATGGCGATCTACGACACCATGCAGTTCATCAAGCCGGCCGTGTCGACGCTCTGCATCGGCCAGGCGGCTTCGATGGGTTCGCTGCTCCTGACCGCCGGTCACAAGGACATGCGCTTTGCCACGCCGAACGCCCGCATCATGGTTCACCAGCCTTCCGGCGGCTTCCAGGGCCAGGCGTCCGACATCGAGCGCCATGCCCTGGATATCATCAAGCTGAAGCGTCGCCTCAACGAGGTCTACGTCAAGCACACCGGCAAGAGCTACGAAGAGATCGAGAAAACGCTCGACCGCGACCATTTCATGACCGCCGACGAAGCCAAGGATTTCGGCCTCATCGACAAGGTCATTTCGTCGCGCGAGGCGGCCGAAGGGGCGCTGGCATAAAGGCAAGTTGGCAGTTGGATGGCACCATCACGCGCTTTTGGCGCGTCTTGCGGCATTTCGGCCACAATTGGCTGTTCCCTCGGGGGACAGGATTGCCTACGTTAAGGCTATGTTGAGTTTCGGCGGCTTAGCTTTATGCGGGGTTGTCGCGAATCATTGCCACGTTTTCTGATTTGTGTTTCGTACGGAATGCGTTGCGGGAGCCGGGACACACTGGCGGCGGCGGATTCCCGCGATAGATAGAGTATGCGCCCTTTCAGCCAGACCATCGGCGGGCGGCCATGAAAGGACATGAAAATGAGCAAGGTCGGCAACAACAGCGGCGATTCCAAGAACACGCTTTACTGCTCGTTTTGCGGCAAAAGCCAGCACGAAGTGCGCAAGCTGATCGCCGGTCCGACGGTCTTCATCTGCGACGAGTGCGTCGAACTCTGCATGGACATCATCCGTGAAGAGAACAAGACCTCGATGGTGAAGTCGCGCGAAGGCGTGCCGACACCGCAGGAGATCCTCAAGGTTCTCGACGACTATGTCATCGGTCAGCCCTACGCCAAGCGCGTGCTGTCGGTGGCGGTCCACAACCACTACAAGCGCCTCGCACATGCCGGCAAGAACAACGATGTCGAGCTGGCGAAGTCCAACATCCTGCTGATCGGCCCGACCGGTTGCGGCAAGACGCTGCTCGCGCAGACGCTGGCCCGCATCATCGACGTGCCCTTCACCATGGCTGACGCGACGACGCTGACCGAAGCCGGCTATGTCGGCGAGGACGTCGAGAACATCATCCTGAAGCTGTTGCAATCGGCCGACTACAATGTCGAGCGCGCCCAGCGCGGCATCGTCTACATCGACGAGATCGACAAGATTTCGCGCAAGTCGGACAATCCCTCGATCACCCGCGACGTGTCGGGCGAGGGCGTGCAGCAGGCGCTCCTGAAGATCATGGAAGGCACCGTCGCCTCCGTGCCGCCGCAGGGCGGCAGGAAGCACCCGCAGCAGGAGTTCCTGCAGGTCGATACAGCCAACATCCTGTTCATCTGCGGCGGCGCCTTCGCCGGGCTGGACAAGATCATCTCCGATCGCGGCCGCAAGACCTCGATCGGTTTCGGCGCGGTCGTCGCTTCGCCCGAGGATCGCCGCACTGGCGATGTCTTCCGCCTGGTCGAGCCCGAGGATCTGTTGAAGTTCGGTCTTATCCCCGAATTTGTCGGCCGTCTGCCGGTTCTGGCGACGCTGGAAGACCTCGACGAACCGGCGCTGATCCAGATTCTGACCGAGCCGAAGAACGCGCTGGTCAAGCAGTATCAGCGGCTGTTCGAAATGGAGAATGTCGACCTGACCTTCCACGAGAACGCTCTTTCGGCGATCGCCAAGCGCGCCATCGAGCGCAAGACCGGCGCGCGCGGCCTGCGTTCGATCATGGAGGCGATCCTGCTCGACACGATGTTCGAGCTTCCCGCGCTCGAAGGCGTGCGCGAAGTGGTGATTTCGGAGGAGGTGGTGACCGGCAGTGCCCGGCCGCTCTACATCTACTCCGAGCAGAAGGAAAAGAAGGGCAATGTCAGCGCCTGACATGATGAGCCCGCAGCGAAATTCTGAAACGGCGCCGCAAGGCGCCGTTTTGCTGTCACACAGGGCTTTTGCGCGGCGTACGGCTTGGCGTCGCAAATGTGTCACTCGTGGACGGGTTGGAAGTGCGGATTTGGACACGCCCCTTGATCTTTGGGGGTCGTGCATCCAACTAACTGGAGAAGGCCGAGGTGCCCGATTTCTGTGCTGTAAAACTCCCGTCATAAACGGTGGTAGGCGGAACGATCCCCGGTCGTTAATATAAGATTCGCGGTTGGCTGATTGGCGGCCGCGACATGAAAGGTTGGACAATGGCCAAAGTATCCAAGGCACCCAGCGACGGCGTCTTCGCAGTTCTCCCACTGCGCGACATCGTGGTGTTCCCGCACATGATCGTGCCGCTCTTCGTCGGGCGTGAGAAGTCGATCAAGGCGCTGGAAGAGGTGATGGGTCAGGAAAAGCAGATCCTGCTTGCCACCCAGATGAATGCCGCCGACGACGATCCCGAGCCCGATGCCATCTTCGACATCGGCACGCTCGCCAATGTGCTGCAATTGCTCAAGCTGCCCGACGGCACCGTCAAGGTTCTGGTCGAAGGCGCTTCGCGTGCGAAAATCGTCTCGTTCACCGACCGTCCCGACTTCCACGAGGCCCGCGCCGCGGCGCTGGTCGAGCCGGAAGAGGAAGAGGTCGAGGTTGAGGCGCTGGCGCGTTCGGTCGTCACCGACTTCGAGAACTACGTCAAGCTGAACAAGAAGATCTCGCCCGAAGTGGTGGGTGCAGCCAGCCAGATCGACGACTATTCCAAGCTCGCCGACACTGTTGCCTCGCATCTCGCCATCAAGATCCCTGAGAAGCAGGAAATGCTGGCCACGCTCTCGGTCAAGGAGCGGCTGGAAAAGGCTATGGGCTTCATGGAAGCCGAAATCTCCGTCCTGCAGGTGGAGAAGCGCATCCGCTCGCGCGTCAAGCGCCAGATGGAGAAGACGCAGCGCGAATACTACCTCAACGAGCAGATGAAGGCGATCCAGAAGGAGCTCGGCGAAGGCGAGGACGGCCGCGACGAGGCCGCCGAGATCGAGGCGCGCATCAAGAAGACCAAGCTCTCCAAGGAGGCCCGCGAAAAGGCGGAAGCCGAGTTGAAGAAGCTCCGGACGATGTCGCCGATGTCGGCTGAATCGACCGTCGTGCGCAACTATCTCGACTGGATCCTGTCGATCCCGTGGGGCAAGAACTCCAAGGTCAAGCAGGACCTGGCGTTCGCGCAGAACGTGCTCGACACTGATCATTTCGGCCTCGACAAGGTCAAGGAGCGCATTGTCGAGTATCTCGCCGTGCAAAGCCGCCAGAAGAAGCTGAAGGGGCCGATCCTGTGCCTCGTCGGCCCTCCCGGCGTCGGCAAGACCTCGCTCGGCAAGTCGATCGCCAAGGCGACCGGTCGCGAATTCATCCGCATGGCGCTTGGCGGCGTGCGTGACGAGGCCGAGATCCGTGGCCACCGCCGCACCTATATCGGCTCGATGCCCGGCAAGGTCATCCAGTCGATGAAGAAGGCCAAGAAGTCCAATCCGCTCTTCCTGCTCGACGAGATCGACAAGATGGGCCAGGACTTCCGTGGCGATCCGTCATCGGCGTTGCTCGAGGTCCTCGATCCGGAACAGAACTCGACATTCATGGACCATTACCTCGAGGTCGAATACGACCTGTCGAGCGTCATGTTCGTGACGACGGCGAACACGCTGAACATCCCGGCGCCCTTGATGGACCGCATGGAGATCATCCGTATCGCCGGCTACACCGAGGACGAGAAGATCGAGATCGCCAAGCGGCACCTGATGCCGAAGGTGATCCGCGATCACGCGCTGCAGCCGAAGGAGTTTTCCGTCGGTGAGGACGCGATCCGCGCCATCGTCCAGACCTACACCCGTGAAGCGGGCGTCAGGAGCCTGGAGCGCGAGCTGATGAAGCTCGGGCGCAAGGCGGTGACCGAGATCCTGAAGACGAAGAAGAAGACGGTGAGCATCACGGCGGAGAACCTCTCCGATTACCTTGGTGTCCAGCGCTACCGCTTCGGTCAGGTCGAGGCTGACGATCAGGTCGGTGTTGTTACAGGTCTTGCCTGGACGGAAGTCGGCGGCGAACTGCTGACGGTCGAAGGCGTCATGATGCCCGGCAAGGGCCGCATGACGGTGACCGGCAACCTGCGCGACGTGATGAAGGAATCGATTTCGGCGGCGGCCTCGTATGTCCGCTCGCGCGCCGTCGATTTCGGCATCGAGCCGCCGCTGTTCGACAAGCGCGACATCCACGTGCACTTGCCGGAAGGCGCCACGCCGAAGGACGGTCCGTCTGCGGGTGCTGCCATGGCGACAGCCATTGTGTCGGTACTGACGGGTATTCCGGTCCGGGCGGATGTGGCGATGACCGGCGAGATAACGCTTCGCGGCCGCATCTTGCCCATCGGCGGGCTCAAGGAGAAGCTGCTCGCCGCGCTGCGCGGCGGCATCAAGAAGGTGCTGATCCCGGAAGACAATGCCAAGGACCTGGCGGAGATCCCGGACAATGTGAAGAACGGCATGGAGATCATTCCGGTCTCACGTGTCGGCGAGGTGTTGCGCCACGCGCTGGTGCGTATGCCGGAGCCGATCGAATGGGTCGAACCGGTCAATCCGCCGGCCTCGACAGACAGTGCCGACGACGCTGGAAAGTCCCTGGCGCATTAGAGTGCCGGGCGTCCATCTGGACGCACAAAGGACGGTCTGACGCTCAAGCTTGCGCATGGCCCTTTCCGAAACCGACTGCGGTTTTCGATGTCATGCGCTGGTTTTCGTCAAGGTTGCAGCGCACAAACGGAGAGCCGGGCCTCGAGCCCGGCTTTTTCATGTGAAAAACCCAGCATTTCCGGGCTTTTTCCGCTTTTTTCCTGCCTTTTCGACTTGGTTGCGGGAGCGCTTCTTTCTAAAGTCCGTTTCCTGCCGGATGAGTCGATAGTTCCGGTGTTCTCATGGAAGGGAATTTTTATGAACAAGAACGAACTGGTGTCCGCTGTCGCCGACGCCGCGAGCATTTCGAAGGGTGACGCGCAGTCGGCGGTCGATGCGGTATTTTCCGTGATCACCGGCGAACTGAAGAAGGGCGGCGATGTCCGGCTTGTCGGCTTTGGCAATTTCTCCGTGTCAAAGCGTGCGGCGTCGACCGGCCGCAATCCTCAGACCGGCGCCGAAGTGAAGATCCCGGCGCGCACCGTGCCGAAGTTCTCGGCCGGCAAAGGCCTCAAGGACGCAGTCAACTAAGCGTTTTTTCTTTTCAGAGACCTCAGAAAAGCCGGGCTTGCCCGGCTTTTCATTTTGGCGCCCTACGCGGGTACATGCGACCAGAAAAGCCGGGCTTGCCCGGCTTTTCATTTTGGCGCCCTACGCGGGTACATGCGACCAGAAAAGCCGGGCTTGCCCGGCTTTTCATTTTTTGTGCCCGACGATGACGCGACGGCGGCCGGCTTACGCGGTCGGCGCCTCGGCGCGCATCAGACCTTCCTTCTTGAGATCGGCCCAAAGTGCTGCGGGCAGTTTCGCATCGAGCAGCGAGCGATTGCTCTCGACTTCGCTCGGCCGCTGGCCACCGGGAACCACTGAGACGACCGAGGGGTGCAGCAGCGGGAATTGCAGGGCGGCCTCGATCAGCCTGACACCATGACGCTTGCAGACGCTTTCGATGCCGGCGACCCGATGGAGTATGTCCTTCGGCGCTTCGGAGTAGTTGTAGTAGGCGCCGGGCTTCGGTCCGGTTGCCAGGATGCCGGAGTTGTAGGGTCCGCCGAGAACGATGCCGATGCCGCGTGCCTGGCAGAGCGGCAGGAAGGACGTCAGCGCCTCCTGTTCCAGGAGCGTATAGCGTCCGGCCAGCAGGAACAGGTCGAAGTCGCCGCGCTCGGCCAGCGTCTGTGCGACCTGCCACTCATTGATGCCGCCACCGAACGCCTTGATCACGCCCTGGTCGCGCAGCGAGAGCAGGCCGTAATAGCCCGAGCGCATGAACTCCTCGATGCGCCGGTCGGAGGCTTCCTTGCTGCCATGCGTGAAGATGTCGACATCGTGCACGAAGAGGATGTCGATCCGGTCGACGCCGAGGCGCTCAAGCGAGGCCTCGAACGAGCGCATGACACCGTCATAGCTGTAGTCGTACACTTCGCGGCGCGACGGCGTGTCGAAGAACTTGCCGATGCCGGTGCGCTCTTCGGGCGGGCAGGCGCGCATGATGCGGCCGACCTTGCTCGACAGCACATAGTCGTCGCGCTTCTTGCCGCGCAGGAACGGGTTGAGCCGCGTTTCCGACAGGCCGAGCCCATAGAGCGGCGCGGTGTCGTAGTAGCGGCAGCCGGTCGCCCAGGCGGCCTCCAGCGTGGCGTTTGCGTCCTCGTCGGAGACGGCACGATAAAGGTTGCCGAGCGGCGCCGCGCCGAAGCCGAGCTCGGTGAAACTGATGCCGCCATTGCCGATGCGGTCGAAATGCCGTGTCTTCATATCCTGCTGCTTGCCTCGCTTGATTTGTCTGACATGACACTATCACGCCTGTGATCAGGCAAAAGCATAGCTGCGCGTTGGACACGCATTTTCGCGGTTGCTAGCATGAACGAAATCAAGCTGTTCGTGGCAGCAAGGGCGGCAAATCCCAGGGGTGATTTTTGATGGCAGGATCGCGGTGAGCGACAAGAGCAAAAGCCTGTTCGAGACCGCGCTTGAGGAGCTCGGCGGCGTGCTGGCACGCATCGACGAAAGCCGGATCGATGCCGCCTGCAAAATGCTGGCCGGCGCGCGACGGATCGTCGTCTATGGCTGCGGCCGCGAGGCCTTGCAGGTCAAGGGCTTTGCCATGCGGCTCTACCATTTGGGCCTGCCGGTTTCCGTGGTCGGCGACATGAACACGCCACCGCTGGGGCAGGGCGATGTCTTCCTGGTCAGTTCCGGGCCAGGGGAGACCTCGACCGTGCTGACCTTGATGCAGGTCGCGCGCCAAGCAGGTGCAACCAATCTCCTGCTGACCGCCCAGGCCGAGGGCAGCGCGGCAAGGCTTGCCGACTTCACCCTGCTCATTCCCGCGCAGACCATGGCCAACGATCAGGGGGCGCAAAAAACATCGGTCCTGCCGATGGGCTCAGTGTTCGAAGGCGCGCTGTTCCTGCTGTTCGAGGTGATGGTGCTGAAGCTCAGGGAATTGACTGGGGCGTCGCCTGAAGCGATGCGCGCCCGCCACACCAACATGGAATAGATCATGCGCTACGAACTGATGCTGCCACACCAGATCCGCAGGGCGATCGCCGAGAATTGGCCGGTCGCTCTGCCGCTCGGCGTGCTCGAATACCATGGCGAGCACATGGCTGTCGGCATGGACACGCTGGCCGTCGTCAAGACGCTGGAGCTGTTCGAAAAGGAGAAGGACGTCGTCATCCTGCCGCCGTTCTACTACGGTGCTGCGAGCTATGCGGTGGCGCCGCCGGAAGGCAGCGGCTCGGTGCAGGTCGGCGGCAATGCGCTGGCGCCGTTCGGCGAGGAGCTGTTCTACAGCCTGCTGCGCATCGGCTTTCGCAATATCCACGCCATCATCCACCACCAGACCGAGAACTTTGCCGCCGGCATGCCGACCGATCTGGCGTTCAAGACCGCCGGCCGCCAGGCGATCTTCCGTTTCCTCGAAAAGCAGCGCGGCGAAGGCTGGTGGGGTTCGCAGGCGATGGCCGACTACTATTCCGGGCACGCCGCGGGTGAAAATTTCTTCAACTGGGTGCAGGTGCATCCGCTGATGTCGGCTGACATGAACGGCAAGTACCCGTTCGATCATGCCGGCATCGGTGAGACCTCGCTGATGCTGGCGCTATGCCCGGAGGCTGTAGATGCCGCTCATTTCGGCAACAACAAGAGCTGGTACACGGCGAGCGCCGAGGATGCTTCGGCCGAGCTTGGGCAGAAGGGCGTCGCCATGATCATGGACCATCTGCGAGCGATCTTGGGACGCTAGCAGCGGTTCTTCCTTCTCCCCTTGTGGGGTGAGAAGCGGTCCGCGTCGCGGACGAAAAGCCAATTGCTTGGCTTTTCGAGCTTCGAACGCCCTGAGCCTGCGAAGG
>NZ_RZTC01000107.1:0-16640 GCF_004023165.1 Mesorhizobium sp. M7A.F.Ca.MR.176.00.0.0
GGTCCACAGGCCTTCCGCGATGGCGCGCGCCGAACCCTCCGACAGCTGCGAGTAGCGGTGAAAGAAGGAGTCCGGGTTGCGGAAAGCGGTTTCACGCAGCCGCATGAAGCGGGAAATGTACCAGTTGTGGATCAGCTTCTCGTCGGCATCGATGTAGATGGCGAAGTCGAAGAAGTCCGACAGGAAAGGCACGATCTTGCCGTCCTGGGGCAGCTTGCCGGGCTGCAGGACATTGATGCCTTCGAAGATCAATATGTCGGGCCGGTCGATGGTGACGAACTCGCCGGGAATGACGTCATAGGTCAGGTGCGAATAGACCGGCGCGCGGACATCGGGCAGCGCCGACTTGATGCCCGACAGGAAGCGCAGCAGCGCGCCTACATCGTAGCTGTCGGGGAAACCCTTGCGCTCCATCAGGTTCTCGCGGCGCAGGACCTCGTTGGGCAGCAGGAAGCCGTCGGTGGTGATGAGATCGACCTTGGGGCTCGACGGCCAGCGCGCCAGCAGTTCCTTCAGCACGCGTGCGGTGGTCGATTTGCCGACGGCGACCGAACCGGCAATGCCGATGATGAACGGTGTCTTGACCACGTCGACCGCGTTGAAAAAGGCCTGGCGTTGCCGAAACAGCAGCTGGCTCGCTTCGACATGCGCCGACAACAGCCGCGACAGCGACAGATAGATGCGCGTGACCTCTTCGAGATCGACCGGATCGTTGAGCGAGCGCAGGCGGCGGAATTCGTCCGCGCTCAGCGTCAGCGGCGTGTCGGCGCGGAATTGCGACCATTGATCGGCGGAGAAGAAACGAAAGGGGGAATATTTCTCGGTCGGCGCGAGCTGATCCATCGAGATACCTGCCCTTCCTCGCGGTCAGCCCTTGGGCCGTGACGCCTTCTCGGCGATGCCCGAACGCCGGGTGCGGCCTTCGAGTTCCCTGAGCACGTCGCTCAGCGAAACTCCCGAGAGGCCGAGAACGACGAGCCAATGATACATAAGATCGGCACTTTCCGAAACGAGGGCCTGTTTGTCGCCCTTGACGGCGGCAATCACCGTCTCGACGGCCTCCTCGCCGAGCTTCTGCGCCGCCTTGTCAATGCCGCGCGCGAACAATTTTGCCGTCCATGAATCCGGATCTCCGGAATGGGCGCGTTCCCCAATGATTTTTTCCAGATCGGAAAGCGAAAACTCGGTCATGGCGTCATCTATCTGCTTGTTTAAGCATGATCTTTTCCGAAAACCGGTTCCCACTTTTCGGGATCATGCTTTAGGGCCGATTATTCACAGAGTCCAGCCGCATCGGCAGCCCCGCGGCGGCCATATGCGCCTTGGCCTGCGCTATCGTGTAGGTGCCGAAATGGAAAATGGACGCGGCCAGCACCGCGCCGGCATGGCCGTCGCGAATGCCTTCGACCATGTGGTCGAGCGTGCCGACGCCGCCGGAGGCGATCACCGGCGCACGCACGGCGTCTGATATCGCGCGGGTCAGCGCGATGTCGTAGCCGGCCTTGGTGCCGTCCCGATCCATCGAGGTCAGCAGGATCTCGCCGGCGCCGCGATCGACCATTTTCCGGGCGAACTCGACCGCATCGATGCCGGTCTTTTCGCGGCCGCCATGGGTGAATATCTCCCAGCGGTCGGCCTCATTGGTGCCCGACACTTTCTTGGCGTCGATGGCGACGACGATGCACTGGTTGCCGAACTTGTCGGCGGCCTCGGCGACGAAATCCGGGTTCTTCACCGCGGCCGTGTTGATCGACACCTTGTCGGCGCCGGCCAAGAGCAGCTTCCTGATATCGGCGACCTGGCGCACGCCGCCGCCAACGGTCAGCGGCATGAAACATTGTTCGGCGGTGCGTGCGATGACGTCGAAGATGGTCTCTCGATTGTCCGACGAAGCCGTGATGTCGAGGAAGCAGAGTTCGTCGGCGCCGGCCGCGTCATAGGCCTTGGCCGCCTCGACCGGATCGCCGGCGTCGACGAGATCGACGAAGTTGACGCCCTTGACGACACGGCCGCTCTTGACGTCGAGACAGGGGATGACACGGGCTTTCAGCATCAGCGACCCTCTATCGTGGCGATGAGATCGTTCAGCAACTGGCCGACCAGCGGCGGAACATCGGCCTGGGCGTCGAAGGCCGGGTCGTAGGCGGAGACGGTGATGCCGACGATCGGCACCGCCAGCGCCATGGCGCACGTGGCATCGCGCAACTGTTCCGGGCTCGGCCCGCCCGAAGTGATATAGCGGTTGGCCTGCAGCTCCCGGGGATCGTGCACGTCCATATCGAGATGCATGTGCACGCGTCTGGCGCCGGCGACCATCAGTCTTTCGGCCGCCTGGGCCACCCCGGAGCATTCCGTCCGCACGATCGGCAATGTCTCGAGAAGCTGTTTTTCCGCCGGATCGAGATCGCGCGCGTTGACGAGCACGCAGCGTGACGGATCGATCGGCTTGAAGCCCGGAATGGCCGACGCCATCGGCCGCCAGCACAGGCCGAGCACGGTCGCCAGCGCCATGCCGTCGAGAAAGCCATATGTGGATGTCTCGGGCGTGTTGAGGTCGCCATGCTGGTCGGCCCAGATGATCGCATCGGCGTCTTCGCCGGCGACCGCGCCGGCGCTGGTCAGGCAGTTTCCGGCAAGGACGATGGGAAACCGACCGGCGTCGCGGGCAAGGCGAACCTCGCTCGCAACCGCGTTGCAGACGGCAAAGCCGGTGGCGATTTCACGCTCCTGGGCATCTCCAACCTTGCCGATATCCTCGACCATCACATCGTGGCCAGCCATCGTCAGGGCGTCGACGAGCCCGCCCGAGACCAGCGCGTCCGGCCCCTGGCCCATGCCGCCATGGTAGTGGCCGCTGTCATAGGAGGCCAGGATAATGGAGATTTTCACGTCCGCGTCTCCGCCCTGCCCTGCAGGATCGCCAGGGCCTCGGCCGGTTCGATGCGGCCGTCATAGAGCGCGCGGCCGGAGATCGCGCCTTCGAGCTTTTGCGCATCGGGCATGGTCATGCGCACGATGTCGGCGATCGAGGCGAGGCCGCCCGACGCGATGACCGGGATCGACACGGCATCGGCGAGGTCGATGGTGGCGTCCCAGTTGATGCCGGTCAAAACGCCGTCGCGGTCGATGTCGGTGTAGATGATGGCAGCGACGCCGGCGCCCTCGAACTTCCTCGCCAGTTCGATGACGCCGAGGCTCGACGCCTCGGCCCAGCCCTCGACGGCGACCTTGCCGCCCTTGGCGTCGATGCCGACGGCGACCTTGCCCGGAAACGCCTTGCAGGCCTGTTTGACAAGGTCCGGGTCACGCACCGCCACCGTGCCGAGGATGACCCGGGCCAGGCCGCGATCGAGCCAGTCCTCGATCTGCGCCAGCGTGCGGATGCCGCCGCCGAGCTGCACCGGGTTCTTCGTTGCCTTGAGGATGGCGCCGACCGCCGCACTGTTGACGCTCTGGCCCTGGAAGGCGCCGTTGAGGTCGACGACATGCAGCCATTCGAAACCCTGTTGCTCGAAGGCCCGCGCCTGCGCGGCAGGATCATCGTTGTAGATGGTCGCGGTCGCCATGTCGCCATGCCTGAGGCGCACGCACTGGCCGTCCTTGAGATCTATCGCCGGGAAAAGGATCATCCGTTCAGGCGCCTTCCACAATGGCGAAATGGGATGTCGAATAGAGGCGTCGGAATTTCAGCGCCACCTGGTATTCAGGCGAATGGAAGCAGGCGAGTGCGACCGCATAGCTCTCGAACTCGATGATGACATGGCGATTGCCCGATGGCCCTTCCGGGCTCGACGACTGACCGCCGCGGGTCAGGAACTTTGCGCCATATTTGTCGAAAGCCGCTTTGTTGGCGGCAATGTATAGCGGATAGTTTTCCGGATCGGTCACCTCGACCATCGCCATCCAGTAGCCCTTCTTGCTCATGGTCTATCCCTCTGCTCGAGCATGATCTCCGGACAAACGGGAACCGTTTGTCCGAGAAAGCCGGGGTCCACTTTTCGGGATCATGCTCTAGGGCCTCCAGCGCAGGAAATTGGTGATCAGCGCGAGGCCGAGCGCCTGGCTCTTTTCCGGGTGGAACTGCGTGCCGACGAGATTGTCGCGGGCAACGGCCGCCGTCACCGGGCCGCCATAGTCGGCAACCGCCAGAACCTCGTCCGCCTTGCCCGCATCGAGATGATAGGAATGCACGAAATAGGCATGCAGCCCGCTTGCGCCAGTCGGTATGCCGGCAAACAGCGGATGCTGGCGCTTGAGCTCGATCGTGTTCCAGCCGATCTGCGGGATCTTCAGCGCCGGATCGGAAGGCATGATCTCCTTCACGTCGCCCGATATCCAGCCGAAGCCCTTGGTAATCGTCTTTTCGAGGCCGCGCTGCGACATCAGCTGCATGCCGACGCAGATGCCGAGGAACGGCCGGCCCTTGACGATCGCAACCTCGTCGACGGCTTCCCACATGCCTTCGACGGCCTGCAGGCCGGAGGCGCAGTCGGCATAGGCGCCGACGCCGGGCAGGACGATGCGATCGGCCGTGCGCACCCGCTCGGCATCTGCGGTCAGGTCGATATCGGCCGATATGCCGGCTTCGCGCGCGGCGCGCTCGAAAGCCTTGGTGGCCGAGCGCAAATTGCCCGAGCCGTAGTCGATGATCGCAACCCGCATGTCAGCTTCTTCCCGGAATGTGGGTCAGCCCCAGCGCCATGCCCGGCTGCGCTGGCCGCGCGAGGGCAGCATCGGGGACCATGCGCGGCGCCGGCACAACCTCATCGGCAAGCGCTTCCGCTTCCAGCGCATAGCGTGTGTCGGCGTCGTCGAGCCAACCGGCTTCGACCGCGCCCCATTCGTGCCAACCGCGCCGGCGAAGTGCCGCGATGCGCAGGCCTTGCCCTTCCAGTCCGACATAGAGCGAAACCAACAGTGACAGCAGCGAGCCGGCCAGACCAAGGCCGAGATTCTGGCCCAGCATCGAAAGCAGGCCCATGACGACGAAGGCAAGCGCTGCCTCGATCCACAGCCGATGCCAGGCGAACCATAGCGGCGGCACCAGGAGGCCCAGCCAGGTGAAGCCATCGCGGACAAAGGCCGTGGCATCGGCCTTCTCGCTGCGGCCTGGCGGTTCCATCACGACATAGGTGGCCATTGCCTTATCCCTTCAACGATCCCTTGGTGGAGGGAACCGCATCCGGCTGGCGCGGATCGCGCTCGAGAGCCGCGCGCAGCGCGCGCGCCACCGCCTTGAAGCAGGTCTCGGCGATGTGATGGTTGTTGGCGCCATAGTGATTGGTGACATGCAGCGTGATGCCGGCATTCTGCGCCAAAGCCTGGAAGAATTCGCGCACCAGCTCGGTATCGAAGGTGCCGATCTTCGGCGACGAGAAGGAAACGTTCCAGACCAGGAACGGACGGCCGGACACGTCGATCGCAGCGCGCGTCAGCGTCTCGTCCATGGCAAGGTCGATCGAGGCATAGCGCATGATGCCGCGCCGCTCGCCCAGTGCCTTGGCCAGCGCCTGGCCGAGCGCGATGCCGGTGTCCTCGACCGTGTGATGATCGTCGATATGCAGGTCGCCCTTGGCCCTGACCGTCATGTCGATCAGGGAATGGCGCGCCAGCTGGTCCAGCATATGGTCGAAGAAGCCGACGCCCGTCGAAATGTCCGATTTTCCGGTGCCGTCGACATGGACCGAGACGGCAATCTCGGTTTCCTTGGTCTTGCGGCTGACTTCGGCGGCGCGGGGCGGCATCACTCTATCCTTGTCCAGAGGTTCACATCGTGACCAGCTCAGAGGTTCAAGCGCTCGCAGGCTTGAAAACGAAAGCCTTCTAGCAGCATGATCCGGCGATTGCCAGTTGCGAACCCGGCCGCTATCCAGCGGTTTGCAATCATCGGTCCCATGCATACATATGGCCGATCAAGTCACTCGTACCGCGCCGATCGCCTATCGGGATGGCGCTGCTCGGAGCCAGGAAATGTCCGATAATCTGACCATGCACGCCACGACCATCGTGACGGTGCGCAAGGGCAACAAGGTGGTGATCGCCGGCGACGGCCAGGTCAGCCTTGGCCAGACCATCATGAAGGGCAACGCCAAGAAGGTGCGCCGCATCGGCAAGGGCGGCAATGTGATCGCCGGGTTCGCCGGCGCCACCGCCGACGCCTTCACGCTGCTGGAGCGGCTCGAAGCCAAGCTCGAACAATATCCAGACCAGCTGACGCGCGCCTGCGTCGAACTCGCCAAGGACTGGCGCACCGACCGCTATCTGCGCCGGCTGGAAGCGATGATGCTGGTGGCCGACAAGTCGGTATCGCTGGCGCTGACCGGCACCGGCGACGTGCTCGAACCCGAATTCGGCGTCATGGCCATCGGTTCGGGCGGCAATTACGCACTGGCCGCGGCGCGCGCGCTGATGGACAGCGACAAGGATGCCGAGGAGATCGCCCGCAAGGCGATGCAGATCGCATCCGACATCTGCGTCTACACCAACAACAATTTCGTCGTCGAAACGCTCGATGTCGGCTGAAAAGCCGGCCATGACCCCGAAAAGTGGAAACCGGTTTTCTCGGACGAACGGTTCCGTTCGTCCAGAGATCATGGCCGAACAAGAAGATAGCTACGATTTTCGGCCGGTGACGGAAAAAGACCTGCCGATGATCGCCGGCTGGCTCGCCGAGCCGCATGTTGCAGAGTGGTGGGACGATCCGGAGACGGAAATCGCCGGCATTCGCGAGCACATCGACTCGATTTCGGTCGAGCCGCTGATCGTCGAGCTCGACGGCAAGCCGATCGCCTATCTGCAGAGCTACGACCCGCATCTGGAAGACGACCATCCCTATGCCGACCAGCCGTTCGGCACGCTCGGCATCGACGTGTCGATCGGCGTGCCGGAGCTGCTCGGGCGCGGCCATGGCTCGGCAATCGTGCGCCAGTTCGTCGAACGGCTTTTCGAGGAAGGTGTTCCGCGCGTCATCATCGATCCGGATCCCGCCAATGCCAGGGCGATCCGTGCCTATGAAAAGGCAGGCTTTGTTGCCTTTGATACCAGAACATCGGAGTACGGGCCGGCCTTGATGATGGCGCGCGACGCGACGCAGGAGCCCAATTGATCAGCGCCGAAACCCTCGACAAGGCAGTCGCGAAAGGTTTGATCTCGCAGACCCTGCGAGATCAGTTGGAGGCCATGGAACGCACGGTCGCTCTCGCCCCCGAGGCCAGGCGCGCCGATGACGAGGGTGACGAGGAAAACCTGCGGCTGGTAGGCGGCGGCAACGATCTGTTTGTCACCGTGGGAACCGTTCTGCTCAGCGCCGGCTTCTTCTTTGTCCTGACCACCTTGCTTCCAGGCCAAACATTCTGGATCGCCGGCATCCTCGCGGTTTTCGCCTGGGGGCTCGCCGAAATCGTCACGCGTCAGCACCGGATGAAATTATCGTCGTCCGTGCTTGCCCTGATTTTCATGGCCGCCATTCTGGCCGCTCTGGCGCTACAAGTGGAGTCCAGCTTCGGCATACGCAAGCCGGAGACTGTCTGGCAGCTATTGGCGTTGCGCCAGACAGCGTCCCGGGCCGGATATCTGTTCCTGGGCGGAGGAATAATCGCGGCGGCGATCTATTTCTGGCGTTTTCGCGTCCCCATCATTGCCGGGGCTATCGCCATCGCTTTTACACTGCTTGCCTTCCTGCAAACGGCGATAATCCTGTATGACAGCGTGACAGCGGGTGCGATTGCGCCACCGCGTATGGAGGATGTTCCCGAATTGCTCCGCGCGGCACTTTACATGCCGCTGATCTGCGGCCTGATCGTGTTCGCAACGGGTGTAGCTTTTGACATTTACGATAGGGATCGACGCAAGATCTGGTCCGATTGCGCTTTCTGGCTGCATGTCGTCTCGGCGCCCATGCTGGTGCATCCGCTCTTCATTATGGCAACCGGCCAGAACGTCGTATTCGGACATATCGCGCCGGATACCAATGCAACCCTCATGCTGGCGATTCTGATCCTTGGCTTCCTCTATGTCGCGCTTGCCATCGACCGCCGTTCGCTTCTGGTTCCGACATTGGCTTACTTCGGCTCGCTGGGCATCTATTATCTGGTGAATTCCGCCTCCGATTCGACGGGCATCCCGCCTTTTGCCTTGATCCTGGTCGTTGTTGGCGCGCTGATCATTCTGTTCGGGGCTGGCTGGCAGCGTATCCGGCGGATTGTGGTCAAACCCACCTTGCCGGCGGCCGTGATCCGCCGGCTACCGCCGCTGAAGGCGTGACAAGGCTTTGTGATGATCGAGACGGCGACGCGAAACGAGGGGGAATGAACCGATGACGACACCGACCGCGGAGAACAGCTATTCGGCCTATGAAGACAGCTGGCGAATGGGGCTTCTGCTGGTGCTTGCCCTGGTCATCTTCCAGGCCGGGGCGCTCTACGGCATGGGGCGAACGCCGATCTGCACCTGCGGCTACGTCAAGCTCTGGCAAGGCGTCGTGCAGAGTTCGGAGAATTCCCAGCACATTTCGGACTGGTATACGTTTTCACACATCATCCATGGCTTCCTGTTCTATGCGCTGGCAAGATTCCTGTTCCCGCGTTCGCCGATCGGCTTGAGGCTGGCGTTCGCCGTCTTCATCGAAGGCGGTTGGGAGCTGCTCGAAAACAGCCCATTCATCATCGAGCGCTACCGCGCCGGCACCATCTCGCTCGACTATTACGGCGACAGCATCGTCAATTCGGTGTCGGACACTCTGGCCATGGTGCTGGGATTTGTGATGGCGCGAAGGCTACCTATATGGGTGATCGTCAGCCTCGCCATCATCTTCGAACTCGGTACCGGCTATCTCATCCGGGACAATCTGACACTCAACGTGATCATGCTGCTGCATCCGTTCGAGGCCATCAAGCAGTGGCAAAGTGGAATCTAGTGATATGAGCACATTTTCTCCCCGCGAAATCGTTTCGGAACTCGACCGTTTCATCATCGGCCAGAAGGACGCCAAGCGCGCCGTGGCCATCGCCTTGCGCAACCGCTGGCGCCGCCAGCAGCTGGAAGGCCAGATGCGCGAAGAGGTGATGCCGAAGAACATCCTGATGATCGGGCCAACCGGCGTCGGCAAGACCGAAATCTCGCGCCGCCTGGCGCGGCTCGCCGGTGCGCCTTTCGTCAAGGTCGAGGCGACCAAGTTCACCGAGGTCGGCTATGTCGGCCGCGATGTCGAGCAGATCATCCGCGATCTGGTCGAGATCGCCATCGGCCTGGTGCGCGAGAAGATGCGCGAAGACGTCAAGGCGCGCGCCCACGTCAACGCCGAGGAACGCGTGCTGGAAGCGCTGGTCGGCAAGACGGCGAGCCCGGCCACCCGCGATAGTTTCCGCAAGAAGCTGCGCGACGGCGAACTCGACGACAAGGAGATCGAGGTCGAGGTTGCCGACACCGGCAATGGCGGCATGCCCGGCTTCGAAATCCCCGGCATGCCGGGCGCCAATATCGGTGTGCTCAACATCAACGACATGCTGTCGAAGGCGATGGGCGGCAAGAAGACCAAGACGCGCAAGACGACGGTCAAGGAGTCCTACGATCTGCTGGTCAATGACGAGTCCGACAAGCTGCTCGATCAGGACGAAGTCGTGCGCCGGGCGCTCGATGCCGCGGAAAATGACGGCATCGTTTTCCTCGACGAGATCGACAAGATCGCGGCGAGATCCGACATTTCGGGCGGTCCGTCCCGCGAAGGCGTGCAGCGCGACCTGCTGCCGCTGGTTGAGGGCACCACGGTGGCGACCAAATACGGGCCGTTGAAGACGGATCATATCCTGTTCATCGCTTCCGGCGCCTTCCACGTCTCCAAGCCGTCCGACCTTTTGCCGGAGCTGCAGGGCCGCCTGCCGATCCGCGTCGAATTGCGGGCGCTGGAGAAGGACGATTTCGTCCGCATCCTGACCGAGACCGAGGCGAGCCTGATCAAGCAGTATATCGCTCTGATGAAGACCGAGGGCGTCGAGCTGACCTTCACCGACGACGCTATCGATTCGCTGGCCGGCATCGCCGTCGACCTCAACGCCAGCGTCGAGAACATCGGCGCAAGGCGGTTGCAGACGGTGATGGAGCGGGTGCTGGACGAAATCTCCTACGATGCGCCCGACCGCAACGGCACATCAGTCACCATCGATGCCGCCTATGTGGAGAAGCATGTCGGCGACCTGTCCAGGAATACCGACCTGTCGCGGTTCATCCTTTAAACGACGGCGCCGGAACGTTCCGGCACCGGTCCGGGGGCAACATTTTCCGGCAAGCAAAATCATGTGTGGCCAGATGGTACCATCTGGCCACCTTTCGTAGTGCCGGGTGAAGGGGCGCTCTCGACTCGACCAAGAGCTTTACCTAGTTTGCGCGGCAATTCTCGATCTCTTGGTTTGACGCAATTCCGGGAAACCGTTTCACACTTTTCCTGGAATTGCTTGGGCGGCGGGTGCATGAAAAAACTGATCCTGGTCATTCTCGGCTTGACGCTGGCGGCGACGCTGTTCGCCGCCGAGGCAGCGACATTGGTGCCGCCGGGAAATCGCAATGCCGTGCAGCCCGACATTCCGGGTGCCTCCAGCCGGCGCACGCAGGCGACCAACACCAGCTTCCAGGCGAAGTACCGCAAGGTCTACGCCCTGCTGCAGAACGACGCCGGTCTGCGCGGCAAGATCAAAAAGGCAGCAGCCACCTACGGCATCGATCCCCTGCACATCGTCGGCGCCATCGTCGGCGAGCACACCTACAATGTGGATGCCTATGACCGGCTGCAGACCTACTACGTCAAGGCGATCTCCTATCTCTCCAGCAAGCTGTCCTTCGCCTATGACGGCGAGGACATCACCGATTTCGTGCAGCGGCCGGAATTCAAGAAATGCGCCGGGATGTCCGACAGCTATGATCTGTGGGAATGCCGCGAGCAGGTGTGGAACCGTTCGTTTCGCGGCAAGAGCGTCGGCGGGACGAGCTTTCCCGACGATCGTTTCGGCGCCACCTTCTTCCAGCCCTATTATGCCGGCCAGACCTTCGGCCTCGGCCAGCTCAATCCGCTGACCGCCTTGCAGATGAGCGATCTCGTGCACAAGGTCTCCGGCCTGCCGAAGCTCGACGTCGGCGATCCCAATTCGGTCTACAAGACCATCATGGATCCCGACCTGACGCTGCCCTACGTCGCCGCGACGATCCGGAAATCGATCGATGCCTATAAAAGCATTGCCGGCTTCGACATTTCGGGCAATCCGGGGGTCACGGCCACGCTCTACAATGTCGGCAATCCGGAGCAGCGCGCCGACGCGCTGAAGGCGGAGAACGACAGGCGCCGCGCCGCCGGCGAGCCGGAAAAACTGCCGGAAGAGAATTACTATGGCTGGCTGGTGAATGACAAATTGCCGGAGCTGAAGGCGCTGTTTTAGGCTGGGGTTCAGGCGCGCTGACGTTAATTTGCCGACGCCTGCGCCGCCCCTCATTGTCCTGCCGGACATTTCTCCCCGTATAGTGACGGGAGAAAGGGGCTGGCCGCAACCTCGGCGCCCTTCTTGCGATGCTGGTGATTGGCGAAACCGGCGATGATAGCGCCCTTCTCCCCGTCACTATACGGGGAGAAGATGCCGGCAGGCAGATGAGGGGCAGCGCAGACGTCGGCAATTGGCGTGACGGCTCACGCCGCCAGCAGCGACTTCAGCTTGACCGCCTGTGATCCCAGCGCTTCCGGCGCCGGTTTCGCGTGCTTGCCGATCAGCATTTCGGCCAGCCTGATATCGCGGGCGACCGCGTTGCCGGGGCCGATGCCGCTGGCCGCCACCAGCCTGCCGTCTTGCGCCAAATGGAAGAGAATGAAGGCGCCATCGCCGAGGTCGCGGCGCACGGTGCTGCTGCCTTCGTCGGACAGCCCGGCGATCTGCAGGGACAGACCATATTGATCCGACCAGAACCACGGCACCGCCGCATGCGCCTCGCCGGCACCGAGCATGTTCCTGGCCGCCAGCGCGCCCTGTTCCTGGGCGTTGCGCCAGGCTTCCAGCCGCACCCGACGGCCGCCATAGACGGCGAGCGGAAACGAGCAGCAATCGCCGGCGGCATAGATGTCGGGATCGCTGCTGCGCAATTGCGCATCGACAGCGATGCCGTTGTCGATCGCCAGGCCGGCTTCGGCCGCCAGCCCGGTCACCGGCACGGCGCCGATGCCGATGACGGCCAGATCGGCTGATATCTCCTGTCCGCCAGCAAGCGTGATCCGCACCTCGTTGCCATCGTCGGCGATGGACGCAATGCCGTCGCCGCACAGGATCTTCACGCCCTCGGCGACCTGCGCATCATGGATGATTTCGGCGATCTCCGCCGGCACGCCGCGCATCAGGATGCGCGGCTGCGCCTCTATGACGGTGACATCAGCCCCGAGCTTGCGGGCCGCGGCGGCGAGTTCGAGGCCGATGAAACCGCCGCCGATGATGGCGATGCGGTTGCCGGCGGTGAGATGCGCGCGAATGGGGAGCGCGTCGGCAAAGGTGCGGAGATAGACGCAGCGCGGACCCAACCCCGGCATCGGCAATTTGCGCGGCGTCGAACCCGTTGCCAGCAGGAGCTTGTGGTAGGGCAGGACCGACCCGTCCGACAGGCGCACCGCATGCGTCGCGCGATCGATCGCCACTGCCTGGACGGAATGGACATGCCGGATCGATTTCTCGGCCAGAATTGCCTCGCTGGCGATCGCCTTGATCTCGGGCGCATCGCTGGCCATCGCCTCCTTGGACAGAGGCGGGCGCTCGTAGGGCAGATGCGGCTCATCGCCGACCAGCGTCACCGGCCCCCGATAATCGAGGTCGCGCAGCGCCAATGCCGCCCGCCCGCCGCATTCGCCGGCGCCGATGATGAGCATCCCCCCCGCCATGTCAGTCATCCGATCTGGATCAGGACTTTGCCGGCATCGACCTTGACCGGATAGGTCTTGAGATTGACGCAGACCGGCGCGCCGCGGGCATCCCCTGTCTTGTAGTTGAAGCGGCCATTGTGCTTTGGACATTCGATGATGTCGTCCATCACCAGCCCGTCGGCCAGGTGCACCTTTTCATGCGTGCAGAGGCCGTCGGTGGCGAAGAACTCGTCGTCGGGGCTGCGATAGATGGCGAAGGTGCGGCCGCCATGGTCGAAGCGCACCACATCCTCCTCGTCTATGTCGCCGGTGGCGCAGGCCTCGACCCAGTCGCTCATTCAAGTCCTCCCAAAAGCAAATCCAGAAAAAGTGCGCAGCGGTTTTCCGTCCGGAATTGCGTTAAATAAACAGTCTAGATCGGATGGAAGCACGATCATTCCGCCGCGGCGGCGACAGTGTCGTTGTGGAATTCTTCGCGATATGGCCGTGCGGTCGGCGGCAGCTCGCGCTTGAGGAAATAGTCCTCGTTGCGCAGCTGGCGCAGGAAGACCGGGATCATCTCGCGATAGCCGGCCAGGATCGACGGTGTCGGTTCCGGCAGGTCGTGCTTGATCAGTTCGTGCAGCCTCGGCAGCGCATGATAGGGCACCATCGGAAACATGTGATGCTCGACATGGTAGTTCATGTTCCAGTAGATGAAGCGGCTGATCGGGTTCATGTAGACGGTGCGGCTGTTCAGCCTGTGGTCGGTGACGTTGTCGGCCAGGCCGCCATGCTGCAGCAGCCCGACCATGACATGGTGCCAGGCGCCGTAGAGCCTGGGCAGGCCGACCAGCATCAGCGGCAGGAACGAACCGGTGTAGAGCGCCAGCCCGACGGTGGCGGCATAGATCGCCGTCCAGATGCGGGCGACGCGGATCGCCTTGGGCTGTTCCTGTTCGGGAATGAAGGTCTTTTCGGCGGCGCTGACGGTGCCGGCGGCGTTGCGCAGCATGTCTGACATCGCATGCCAGGCATCGAGCACGCCAACGAAGCCCAGCATGGCGCGAACCAGATCGGGCGGCCGCATGACCGAGATTTCCGGGTCGCGGCCGACGATGACGGTGTCGGTGTGGTGGCGCGTGTGGCTCCAGCGCCAGGTCACCGGATTGCGCATGATCATGAAGCAGGCGATCTGATAGACCGCATCGTTCATCCATTGCGTCCGGAAAGCGGTGCCGTGGCCGCATTCGTGCCAACGCGAATCCGTCGAGGAGCCGTAGAGGACGCCATAGACGAAGAAGAACGGCACGCACCACCATGTGCCCCAGAACCAGGCGCCGCCGGCCCCGCTGACGATCAGCGCGGCGAACCAGATTGCCGTATCGCGGATCGCCGGCCCGTCGGAGCGCTGCATCAGCTCCTTCATCTGCTTGCGCGGTATGTCGGTGTGATACCACTCGGCCGCCGACAGGCCGGTCTCGACCGCGAGCTTGGCATCGCGGCCGATCAGGCTGTAGTCACGCCGGGACGGCGCAGTGGACATGATTGCCTCCCTCGGCAAAGGCATCCGCCAAGGCGAATGCCATGAATTCCTTTGGCTTCTAGCATCAAAGTAACGCCGACCGATGATGGACTCAACATCATAAAGATAGTTTCTATCATTTCCCATCAGGATGCTGTACGAAGGCTCAAGCAAATCCGACGGGGCAAGCATGGTGAAGCGGCCGACCATATCTGATCTGGCGCGCATCTCGGGCGTCAGTGTCGCTACCGTCGACCGCGTGCTGAACAACCGGCTGCCGGTGCGCGAGGAGACAGCGCGCCGCGTCTACGAGACCGCTACCGATATCGGCTATCACGCCGCCGGCCTCATCAAGCAGCGCATGCGCCAGGAATTGCCGGAGTACCGGCTGGGCTTCCTGCTGCTGCGGGGCAATGATGCCTTTTACGGCGACTTCGCGCGGGAACTCGAACTGGCCATCTCGCAATCGCAACGCTTCCGTGGCGTTGCGACCATCGATTTCGCCAGTTCCCTGGCTCCCGACGAGATCGCCTCCCAGATGCGCAGGCTGGCGGCGAAATCGAGGGCCATCGCCGTTGTCGGTCCGGACCATCCGACCCTGACAGCGGTCGTGGAAACCTTGAAGGCGAGAGGGCAGCCGGTCTTTTCCGTGCTGTCCGACTTTGCCGCCGGCATCCGGGAAGGCTATATCGGCCTCGACAACCGCAAGGTCGGGCGCACCGCCGCATGGATGATCTCCAAGGCAGCCAAGCGGCCCGGCAAGGTCGCCCTCTTCGTCGGCAGCCACCGCTTCCACGGCCATGAGCTGCGCGAGATCGGCTTTCGCTCCTTCTTCCGCGAGCACGCGCCGGAGTTCAGCGTGCTTGAAACGCTGGTCAATCTGGAAGCCAACCAGGTGACCCATGACGCGATGATCGATCTTCTGGCGCGTTATCCGGATCTTGCCGGCTGCTACGTCGCCGGCGGCGGCATGGAAGGCGCGGTCTCGGCGCTGCGGGCAGCGAAGCCCGCGACCATGCCGGTGGTCGTCTGCAACGAGATCAACGCCGAATCACGCGCGGCACTCGCCGACAACATCCTCACCATGGTGATCTCGACCCCGCTCGCCGCTTTGTGCCGTGAGCTTGTCGACCTGATGGCGCATGCCATCGAGACCGGCGCCGCCAACGCTCCGGGCCAGACCTTCCTGCCCTTCGACATCTATCTGCCGGAAAACATCTAGCCCGCCGCCGCGCAAGGCCGCGGAGGCAAATGATAGAATCCATCAGAGCGAGGCGTAAATCGGCCCGCAGGCCGCGGAATCGCCCTTGACGCCCCGATGTGAAATGGAATAAATATTTCATCATCTGTGTATTTTGGTTCTTTCGTTCCGTAATATCTGTTTCAAACGGAGGGTTTGACGTTCCAGCCAGGAGGCAGGCGTCACCCGGAACAGAAGAGACATCAGGGAGAGATTCCCCGGGGAGATCGGGGATTCCGGATAAATCGGTGAAACCGGACACCAATATGTGGAGGAGAAACACAATGAAGAAATTGATTTTGGGCGTCGCCTTCGCGGCGCTGATGAGCTCATCCGCCCTGGCCGCCAAGGTTGGCGTGTCGATGGCCAAGTTCGACGACAACTTCCTGACCGTGCTGCGCAACGGCATGATCGAGCAGGCCAAGGGCATGAGCGGCGTCGAGCTGCAGGTCGAGGACGCGCAGAACGACGTTGCCAAGCAGCTTGACCAGATCAAGAACTTCGCCGCCTCGGGCGTCGATGCCATCATCGTCAACCCGGTCGACACTTCGGCCACGCAGGCGATGTCGGACGCAGCCGCCGCAGCCAAGATCCCGCTGGTCTATGTCAACCGCGAGCCGGTCAATGTCGACACGCTGCCCGACAACCAGGCCTTCGTCGCCTCGAACGAAGCCGATTCCGGCACGCTCGAGACCAAGGAAGTCTGCCGCCTGTTCAAGGAAGCCGGCAAGAAGGAAGCCAATGTCTATGTGATCATGGGCGAGCTTTCCAACCAGGCCGCCGTGCAGCGCACCAAGGACATCGACGACGTGATCGCGACGCCGGAGTGCAGCTTCATCAAGATCATCGACAAGCAGACGTCGAACTGGAACCGCGACGAGGCGCAGAACCTGATGACCAACTGGCTGTCGACCGGCAAGCCGTTCGACGGCGTCATCGCCAACAATGACGAAAGCGCCATCGGCGCCATCCAGGCGATGAAGGCCGGCAACATCGACATGAAGGCGGTTGTCGTC